>NZ_JBFBBY010000018.1:0-91357 GCF_040682875.1 Amycolatopsis sp. NPDC051071
TTGCACACCTCGCACGGGACGTAGACGTCCGGCAGGAAGTTCATCTCGATCTTGATCGTGCCGTCACCGGCGCACGCCTCGCACCGGCCGCCCCCATAGGACAAAAAATGTCCTATGGGGACCCCTCATGACACTCTCGGGAGGCGTCGCACTCTTGGGAGGCCTTGGGAGGCGTCGCGAAGCTAAGAGAAGGCGATCCACCGGTTCAGCAGGTCGGCGGCCGCACCCGAGTCGACGGCCGAGGCCGCCCGCGTCAGGCCGGCCGCCAGGTCGTCTTCCAGCGATCCGGAGAAGCCGGTGAAAGCGGCCAGCGCGGCCGCCGAGTTGAGCAGCACCGCGTCCCGCACCGGCCCGGTCTTCCCGGCCATCACCTGGCGGAACACCTCGGCGTTGTGCGCCGCGTCACCGCCGCGCAGGTCCTCCGTGGTCGCCCGCGGAATGCCGACCGACGCGGGGTCGAAGCCGCGTTCGGTGATCTCGCCGCCGGAGACCACCCAGATCGAACTCGTGGTCGTGGTGGTGATCTCGTCGAGCCCGTCGTCACCGCGGACCAGCAGCACGGTCATCCCGCGCCGCGCGAACACCTCGGCGAGGACGCGGGTCTTGTCCGCGTAGGCGCAGCCGATCAGCGAACTGCGTGGCTGCGCGGGGTTGGTCAGCGGGCCGAGCAGGTTGAACGTCGTCGGCACGCCGAGTTCGCCGCGTGTCGGGCCGGCGTGGCGCAGGGCGGGGTGGAACTTCGGCGCGAAGCAGAAGCCGATCCCGAGTTCGTTCACGCTGCGCTGGACCGTCTCGGGCGGCAGATCGATGGTGACGCCCAGTTCCTCCAGCACGTCGGCGGCGCCGGACTTCGACGACGCGCTCCGGTTGCCGTGCTTGGCCACCGGGGCACCCGCCGCGGCGGTCACCACCGTGGCCATGGTGGAGATGTTGACCGAGTTGGACCGGTCGCCACCGGTGCCGACGATGTCCACCGACGGCCTGTCGATGGTCACGCGTCTGGCGTGCGCCAGCATGGCGTCGGCCATGCCGGAGATCTCCGCCGGTGTCTCGCCCTTCGCCCGCAGCGCGACGGCGAAGCCGGCGATCTGGGACGGTGTCGCCGCCCCGCTCATGATCTGGTCCATCGCCCACGCGGTGTCCTCTTCGGACAGATCCGCGCGTGCGATGAGCTGGTTGAGCAGGGACGGCCAGGTCTTAGTGGTCACCATCGGAAGTCCTCCGGGGGTCTCGACGGCTGGACGCACGGGCCGCGAGAGCCGAGTACAACACCGGTACGAGGACCTCGCGGCCGCACGACCAGCGGAAACCTGGATGCGCCGGATACCCCCGAAGGGCTTCCGATGGCAACCACTTGGCGGCCACGCTCATCGGCTCAGCCGTGCACGGCCGGCACCCGCCGGGCGCGCAGCACGTCGGCGACCGTCTCGGCGGCGGTCAGCGGGTCGAGCGGGTGGACCAGTACCGCGTCGGCCTGCGACCAGGTCGCGAGCCAGCGGTCGTCCTTGCGCCGCACCGACACCACGATCGGAGGACAATCCTCGATCTCGTTCTTCAGCTGGCGGGTCAGCCCGATCCCGCCGGTCGGCTGCGCCTCGCCGTCGAGGATGGCCAGGTCCACGTTCGCCGCGTCCATCTCGGAGAGCACCTCGGAGATGCCAGACGCCTCGATGTAGTCCACCCGGCCGAGGTCGGCGGCGGGACGGCGGCCGACGGCGTTGATGATCGCCTCGCGCACCTCCGCCTTGTGGCTGAACACCAGGATCCGCATCGCCTGCTCGCCCATGAGCGCGCCTCCGCCTCGTCTAGTCATGTCGACCCCGCGATGTTATCCGCCATGACCGACATCACGTGTACCGGTCGGAGGCTGGAGCGCGTCCCAGCCCAGTGAATCCCCGCCGAGCCGCTGCGCCAGCCCCGCCATCCGCGACCGTTCCTGCGCGCAGTGCAGCGCGTCGAGGAGTTGGACGCGCACCGCGTGTGCCAGCGTGAAGCCACCGTCCGGTCCCTGTTCCCGCAGCTCCCAGCCGTCCTGGGCCAGGATCGAGGTCGCCTCCGCCACCTTTCCGGGCGGAAGTTTCAAATGGTGCCGCAGGATCGCCGGTGCTTCGGCGACCCAAGAGGGTGATCTCGCCAGCACCGAAGAGTCCGCCTCGGCGGGGTCGAAGGCCTCCGCGATGATCTCCACGCCGGGCGTGTCGACGCCGAGGCCGGGGCCTTTGCTCTTTCCGGCCAGGTCACGCAGCCGATCCAGTAAACCCATGAGTAGCCCGGTTCCCTCTTTCGTTCAGATGTGACCCGACACGCACGCGACTTGCCGTGGACCCACCCGGCGGGCCCCATGCGTGAGAGGACATAATGCGACGCGTGACAACGGCAGCTCCCACCATCAGCCAGCGGGTCCACTCGCTGAACCGGCCGAACATGGTCAGCGTCGGCACCATCGTGTGGCTGTCCAGCGAACTGATGTTCTTCGCCGGACTGTTCGCCATGTTCTTCACCGTGAAGGCGCAGAACGCGTCCGGCCAGTGGCCGCCGCCCCTGCACGATGAGCCCTTCCACCTCAACGTGACGTATGCGATCCCGTTCACGGTGATCCTCGTGGCGTCGTCGTTCACCTGTCAGTTCGGCGTGTTCGCGGCCGAAAAGGGTGATGTGTTCGGCTTGCGCCGCTGGTACATCATCACGTTGATCATGGGTGCGATCTTCGTCGGTGGCCAGGGCTACGAGTACCTGAGCCTGATCGACGAGGGATTGACCATCCCGTCCGGTCCGTTCGGCACGGTCTTCTACCTCGCGACCGGGTTCCACGGCCTGCACGTCATCGGCGGGCTCATCGCGTTCGTGTACCTGCTCATCCGCACCAAGCTGAGCAAGTTCACCCCCGCCCAGGCGACCTCGGCGATCGTCGTGTCCTACTACTGGCACTTCGTCGACATCGTGTGGGTGGGCCTGTTCGCGGTGATCTACATCCTTCCGTGAACCAAAGCCGCCACCACGACCTATCGGCCTGAACTGACAGCAAGGGTTGCCGCAAGATGACCTCCAGCAAGAACACTACGGAGCGCCGCTTCCGCAAGCGGTCGAAGGCTCGCAGGCGGTTCGCCGGCGCGCTGGCGCTCGGGATCGCGCTGCTGAGCGTGGGCGGGTTGTACGCCGTTTTCGCCCCGGAGCCGCAGACCGCGCAGGCGCAGGGCGAGTCCGCCCTCCTGCGTGAGGGCGAGAAGCTCTACAACAACACGTGCATCGAATGTCACGGTCCGAAGCTCGAAGGTGTCACCGACCGTGGCCCGAGCCTCATCGGCATCGGCGACGCGGCCGTGTACTTCCAGACTTCGACCGGCCGTATGCCCGCGGTGCGCCAGGAAGCCCAGGCGCAGCGCAAGCCGCCGAAGCTGTCCGAGGCCGAAATCAACGCGCTGGGTGCCTACATCCAGTCCAACGGCGGCGGCGCCCAGCGCCCCGCGGAGAAGGGCGACGCGCTGCGCGGCAAGGACGTCGCGCGCGGCAGCGAGCTCTTCCGCCTCAACTGCGCCTCCTGCCACGGCTTCACCGGCCGCGGTGGCGCGCTCTCGTCGGGCAAGTTCGCCCCGAACCTGGACCCGGCCACGGAAGAGCAGCTCTACACGGCGATGCTCACCGGGCCGCAGAACATGCCCAAGTTCTCCGACCGGCAGCTGTCGCCGGAGGAGAAGAAGGACATCATCGCGTTCGTCAAGTCCGTCAGTAACGGGAACAACTCACCCGGCGGTAGCTCGCTCGGCGGTATTGGCCCGGCTTCGGAGGGCGCGATCGCGTGGATCGTCGGGATCGCCGCGCTGATCGGCGTGACGTTGTGGATTGGATCGAAGGCATGAGCGCCGAAGGGCCGAAGCCGCCGACAGAGGCGGAATTGGCGGACATGGATCGCGACCAGCTGGTGAAGCTGGGTACCGCGCTCGACGGTGTCGAGATCGTGGAGTACCCGAAGCCCTGGCCGGTCGAGGGAACACGGGCGGAGAAGCGTGCCGAGCGCGCTGTCGCCCTGTGGTTCGTGCTGGCCGCACTCGCCGGCCTCGCGTTCGTCGTCCTCATCGCGTGGCCGCATTGGTTCGAGTACAAGGAGCCGGGTACGACCGGCTACACCAAGTACACGCTGTACACGCCGCTGCTCGGGGTCACACTGGGTCTCGCCGTGCTCAGCATCGGCATCGGCGCCGTCCTCTACACCAAGAAGTTCATCCCGGCCGAGGTCGCGGTCCAGGAGCGTGGTGACGGCGGGTCGAAAGAGGTCGACAAGGCCACCATCCTCGCGCAGCTGGCCCACTCGGGCAGCGACAGCACCATCGCGCGCCGTTCGCTGATCAAGCGGTCCGCGGGTGCCGGTGCCGGTGTACTCGGCCTCGCCGTCGCGGCGCTGCCGGTCGCGTCCTTCATCAAGGACCCGTGGAAGGACACCGAAGGCCGCGACTCGCTGTGGCACTCGGGCTGGAAGAAGAACTTCCCGGACGAGGTCGTCTACCTGCGCCGCAACACCGGCCGTCCGCACGAGGTCTCCCTGGTCAAGGTCGAGGACCTCGACGCGGGCGCCATGGAGACGGTGTTCCCGTTCCGCGAGTCCGAGCGGGAGGACGAGCACGCCTTGTCCGCCGCGTTCAAGCGGGTCGACAACCCGGTCATGCTGATCCGCCTCCGCCCCACCGACGCCGCCAAGGTCGTCAAGCGGGCGAACCAGGAGGATTACAACTTCGGCGACTACTACGCGTACACGAAGATCTGCAGCCACGTGGGCTGCCCGACCTCCCTGTACGAGCAGCGGACCAACCGCATCCTCTGCCCCTGTCACCAGTCGCAGTTCGACGCGCTTCACTACGCGAAGCCGATTTTCGGTCCTGCTACGAGGCCGTTGGCTCAGCTTCCGATTACAGTGGACAAAGAGGGTTACCTGGTCGCGCGCGGAGACTTCAACGAGGCAGTCGGGCCGGCCTTTTGGGAGCGTAAGTCATGAGTTCACTCACCACCCCGACGAAGGGGACGAACCCGGTCGAGAAGGCCGCGGGCGCGGGTGCGAAGTGGGCCGACGACCGGTATCACCTGGCCAAGGGCATGCGGCACCAGATCAACAAGGTGTTCCCGACGCACTGGTCGTTCCTGCTCGGCGAGATCGCGCTCTACAGCTTCATCATCCTGCTGCTGTCGGGTGTCTACCTGACGCTGTTCTTCGACCCCTCCATGGAGGAGGTCGTCTACAACGGCAGCTTCACCGGCCTGCAGGGCGTCGAGATGTCGCGGGCCTTCGCGACCACGCTCGACATCTCGTTCGACGTCCGCGGCGGTCTGTTCGTCCGTCAGCTGCATCACTGGGCCGCGCTGATCTTCGTGGCCTCGATGATGGTGCACATGTTCCGGATCTTCTTCACCGGCGCGTTCCGGCGCCCGCGTGAGGCGAACTGGGTCATCGGCGCGCTGCTGCTGGTGCTGGGCATGTTCGAAGGCTTCTTCGGCTACTCACTGCCGGACGACCTGCTCTCCGGTACCGGTATCCGCGCGACCCTGTCGGGCATCGTGCTTTCGGTGCCGGTCATGGGCACCTGGCTGCACTGGGCGCTATTCGGCGGGGAGTTCCCCGGCAACGAGATCATCCCGCGCCTGTACACGATCCACATCCTGCTGCTGCCGGGCATCATGCTCGCCCTCGTGGGCGCGCACCTCGCGCTGGTCTGGTACCAGAAGCACACGCAGTTCCCCGGCGTGCGCCGCAAGGAGACCAACGTCGTCGGCGTCCGGATCATGCCGGTCTTCGCGCTCAAGGGCGGTGCGTTCTTCGCGCTGGTCACCGGCATCATCGCGCTGATGTCGGGCCTCTTCCAGATCAACCCGATCTGGAACATCGGCCCGTACAACGTGGCGCAGGTCTCGGCCGGTTCACAGCCTGACTGGTACATGGCCTGGGCCGACGGCATGCTGCGGATCTGGCCCGCGTGGGAGCTCTACCTCGGGAACTACACGGTCCCGGCGGTCTTCTTCGCCGGTGGGCTCGGGATGCCGATCCTGATCGGGTTGCTGCTGATGTATCCCTGGATCGAGCGAAAGCTGTCCAAGGACACGGCGCATCACAACCTGCTGCAGCGTCCGCGCGACGTCCCGGTCCGGACCTCGCTCGGCATCATGGCGCTGACGTTCTTCGCGGTCATCATGCTTTCGGGCTTCAACGACATCATCGCGTTCGCCTTCGACATCTCGCTGAACGCGACGACGTGGGCGGGCCGGATCGGTGTGCTGCTGGCACCGCCGATCGCGTACTACATCACCTACCGGATCTGCCTCGGCCTGCAACGGGCCGACCGCGAGGTGCTGGAGCACGGTGTCGAAACCGGCATCATCAAACGCCTGCCGCACGGTGAGTTCATCGAAATCCACCAGCCGCTCGGCACGGTGGACGACCACGGTCACGCGATCGGACTCGAGTACCAGGGCGCGTCCGTGCCGAAGAAGATGAACAAGCTCGGCTCGGCCGGTCACGCCGTCGCCGGTTCGACCTGGTCGCCGGACCCGGTCGAGGAGACGATCGCGCTGGAGCGCGCCCGGTCCAACGGGCACGGCAACGGCAAGGTCGACGACATCGGCGGCGAGCCCTCGGCGGAGCGCAAGGAGATCACCTCCGGGCACTAGCTCGTCAGAAGTACGTGAAGGCCCCCTTACTTGCGCCAGGCGCAAGTAAGGGGGCCTTCATGTACTTGGGGGCGATCAGGCGCCTTCGACGCCGATGTCGAACGCGGACTCGCTGTCGGCCTTCGAGTACGAGCGGAACGCGATGTGCGTGACCGTGCTCAGCACGCCGGGGACCTTGCCGATCTTCGCCGGGATGAGGTCCGCGAGGTCCTCGTGGGCACTGACCCGGGCCGAGGCGATCAGGTCGACGTCACCCGCGCAGGAGTAGACCTCACGGACGCCCTCGATGTCCGCGATCGCCTGGGCCGCTTCGGGAATCGCATCGGCCTCGACCTGGATCAGCACGATCGCGGTGATCACTACAGCGCCTCCTACATCAAGGGATCCGGTGTCGCGATCCTAGCCCGCGACCCGTTCCGGCGCCGTCGCACTCACCGCCGTCACGTGAGTTCCGCCTTCAAGCACGCGAGTTACGTCCCCAAGCACGCGAGTTACGTCTTCAAGCACGCGATGACGGGGCGAAGAACGTCAAACGGCAGGGCACGCGACGCCAGGTCGCGACGTCGCGCGTGCTTGAAGGCGGAACATGCGTGCTTGAGGGCGGAACTCGCGTGCTTGAGGGCGGAACATGCGTGCTTGAAGGCGGAACACGCCAAACAGCGGGGCACGTGTCGCTAGCCCGCGACCTGTTCCAGTGCCGTCGCACTCGCCGCCAGGTCCAGCCACTCCTGCCAGCCACCCGCGACGGCTGCCTCCGCCCACGGGTGGGTCGTGCGCACGAGCCGGACGCCGGGCCGCGTCAGCCAGCGCAGCAGGATGCGGATTTCCTCCGAAATCGCGCCGAAGAGCGGGCCGGGGCCGGGGATCACCGTTTCCGCCGAGGCCACCAGCATCTCGACCACGGGCATCGGGTGGATCCCGCGCCGCGCGACGCCCGCCGACGCGAGCCTGCCGTGCCGGATCACCGCCAGTTCCCAGCCGCCGTTGCCGTCGGGTCCGGCGGCGATCAGTTCGGGGATGCCTGCCAGCGCCGACTGCCGGTGCGCCCGGCCGACCGCGCGGATCAGCCCAGCCAGTTCGTCACGGTGCTGGGCGGCCTGCTCGAAGTGCTCCGCCGCGGCGAGCCGGGCCAGCTGATCGGCGGCGGCGCGCAGCGGACGGCCGTCCGTACCGGCGATGAGACCGGACACGGCCAGCACACCGGGCCGGTACGCCTCCACCGTCTGCTGTCCCGCACACGGGGCCCCGCAGCGGCCGAGTTCGGCCAGCACACAGGGTTTGCCGCTCGGCGCGGTCGCCGAGATGCGTTGTGTGCACGTCCGCAGGCCGGAGGCGCCGGCGAGGGTGTCCGCGGCCGACCGTGCGTCGGTCTGGCTGCGAAAGGGCCCCAGCATGCCGTCTCGCGGCATGCGGACCACCGAGAGGCGCGGGAACGCCTCGTCGGTCAGTGCGACCCACCAGGCGTGCCGTGGGTTCTTGGAACGGCGGTTGTACATCGGGCGGTGTGCGGCGATCAGCCGCAACTCCCGGACCGCCGCCTCCAGCGCGTGCGAGCATTCGACCGCGTCGACCCGTTCGGCGAGCGCGACCATCTCCCGGATCCGGCCGCGGCTTTCCGAACCGGTGAAGTACTGCCGGACCCGGCGGCGCAGGTCGGACGACGTCCCGACGTAGAGCACCTCGTCGCTCGGGCCGCGGAACAGGTACACGCCGGGCCGCGACGGCAGGTGCTCGGCGAGCGAACGTTTGCGTCGCTGGGCCGAGGTGACCTCCGGCAGGTAGTCCAGCAGTTCTTCGAGGGTGTGGACACCGACGTTGCCGACGCGTTCGAGGAGCGCGTGCAGGACGTCCACGGTGGCGCGCGCGTCGGCGAGGGCGCGATGGTTGGGCGTCGTGCTCGCCCCGAACAACGCGGCCAGCGCGGAGAGCCGGTAGCTGGGCGTCTCGTCACGGGAGATGACCCGGCGGGCGAGCCGGACCGTGCAGACGACGGCCGTCTTCGGCCAGCGGTAGCCGTGCCCCTCGCAGGCCGCGCGCATGAACCCGGTGTCGAAGGGGGCGTTGTGCGCCACCAGCACGGCACCGGAGATGAATTCGAGGAACGCGGGCAGCACGCGCTCGATGCGGGGAGCGTCGTAGACCATCGCGCTGGTGATGCCGGTGAGTTCGACGATCTGCGGCGGGATCGGCATCCCCGGGTTGACGAACGTGGCGAACTCGCCGACGACCTCGCCCGCCCGTACCTTGACCGCGCCGATCTCGGTGATCCCGTCCGGACCGGGTTTCGTACCGGTGGTCTCCAGGTCGAATACGACGAAAGTGGTGTCCCGCAAGGGTGTTCCGAGTTCGTCGAAGGCGAGTTGTGCCGCCCCCGGCCGCCGTCCGGTGTCCATGTTCGGGCACAGTAGGGGTGGGCACCGACAATCTCAGGATCCGCACACGCCGTCCCATCGAGCGCGCCCCGAGCCCATGGGGCCTACGCTGGTGCGATGCAACCGCAGCCCGCAGTGCCCGAACTGCCGGAGGACGCCACCGGCGGACCCTCGGGTGTCGTGCCGTCGGCTGACGGTGACGACGCACTGGAAGAGGTACCCGCCGAAGGGTGGACGTCCCTCCCTGAGGCCGTGCGGGAGCGGATCGCCGAGCTCGCGGCGGCCGCCGTCGGCAAACTGCCGGTCGCCGACGTGCCGAGGCAGCTCCGTCCGGTCGCGAAGTTCGCCCCGGCGAAACGCGCGAAACTCGGCGGGACGGCGCTGATCGCCGCGCTGGGGGAGTCGTCGCAGTTCCGGGTCGCGGTCACCGAATGGCTGCGTGACCACCGCAAGGACGCCCTCGACCCGAACGACCCCGATTCCGTCACCGCCGCGGCCGCCGCCGTGCTGCTTGGCGAAGCCGGTGCGGCCGGACGGGTCCGGCTGGTGGCGAAGAACGCCGACGAGACGGCGTTGCGTGCCGAACGTGACACCGCGCTGGCCCGCAACCAGCGGCTCGAGGCCGAACTGGCCCAGCTGCGCGCGGAGGTGCGCGAGGCCAAGGACATCGCCGGTGGCGCGCGGGGTGAACGCGACGCCGAAGTCGAGAAGCTGCTGAAGCGCCTGCGGGAACAAGGCGTCCAGCTACGCCAGGCGAAGGACGCTGTCGCCGAAGCCCACGCGCAGATGGAGAGCGGCGGCGCGGAGCGGGCCGAGGAGATCAAGACCCTGAAGGCCCAGTTGGACCGTGAGAGGCAGCGAGTCGCCACTGAGCGGGCGAGGGCCGAGAAGGCCGTTATGGACGCTGAGATCGCCCGTCAGTCCGCGCGCGAGGCACGTCAGGCCGACGAGGTCCGGCTCGGACTGCTGCTGGACACGATCGAAGGCGCCGTCGGCGGCCTGCGTCGCGAACTTTCGGTGAGCGCGCGGGGCCAGCGTCCGGCGGACATGGTCCGCGGCGCGACGTCGGGTCTGGGGGCGGGCGGCAAGATCCAGGACGTCACCGCGCTCGACAGGCACCTCGCGCTGCCCAACGTGCACCTGATCGTCGACGGCTACAACGTCACGAAGACCGGATATCCGGAGCTGGCGCTTTCCGACCAGCGAGACCGGCTGATCCACCAGCTTTCCGCGCTGGCCGCGCGGACCTCGGCCGAGGTCACCGTCGTCTTCGACGGCGCCGGTGTGCTTTCCGTGCCGGCCGCGGTGCCGCGCGGGGTGCGGGTGCTGTTCTCCGAACGCGGGGTGCTCGCGGACGACGTCATCCGGTCCCTCGTCGCGGCCGAGCCGCCAGGGCGGCCGATGGTGGTCGCGAGCACGGACCGGGCGGTGGCGGACTCGGTGCGGCGTAAGGGTGCGCACCCCGTGCCGTCGGCGGTTCTCGTGTCCCGGTTGAGCCGGGTTTAGGGACTCCTTCCCCAGTACATGAAGGCCCCCTTCCTTGCGTCTAGCGCAAGGAAGGGGGCCTTCATGTACTTCAGGACAGCGCGGCCCTCGGAAACTGTCGGTGGTCGCTCTTAATGTGCGTCTCACCACTGAATGTGAGGAGACCGAGATGGACGACAAGGCCATCGCCGATATAGCGGACATTGAGAACCTCGTCATCGATTGCGACCGGTGCGCGGTTCGCGGTGACGCGTGTCATGACTGTGTCGTGAGCGTCCTTCTCGGCGCGCCACTGGCGCTCGAATGGGACGCCGACGAGCGGAGGGCGGTCGACGCGCTCGCCGAGGCGGGGATGATCCCGCGCCTCCGGATGGTGGAGATGGTGGAACAGGAGCGCCGGATGACGGCTTGAGACACGCCCGGACCGGGGCGTTCGACGAGTGGTCGATCCGATGAGGTGAACGGTAGGTAGTCATGACCAGCCCCAGGATGTAACGCCCGTCACATATTTCCACTCATGCTGGTCCGAAGGTGTTTCGGCGCATCACAGAGAGTTTTTACGATGGGCGTGGTGGACGTGGTGCCCGTGGTTTCGTAACCTGTCCGAGATCTCGTGGCCGGAAAGTCGTCGCCAGACGACGACACGGGATCGCCACTGAAGCAGCTTTGTCGGGGAGTTGCACCAGAACCAGCCGTGCGCCAAACCTGTTGCGATAGCACTCGGCCAGGCGCAAGGCGGGAACGCGGGGAACCGCGCGGGCCTCACGGCCGGCGACGCGGCCGCGCGGAAGAGGGCCCCCGACCTCTTCGTCCCGGGTTTCGGTCGGTGGCCGACAGCAAAGGAGACACGCGCGACCGTGCAGTCGCATCCAGTCAAGCGCGTGGTAGCAGGAGCTTTGGCCGCGGCCGCGGTGATCACCGCCGTTACGGTCGCCCAGCCTTCCGCCACCGCAGCCCCAGCCCCCGCCCCCCAGCAGCCCCCTTCCGGTTCGGAAGCGCTCGCCAAGTACCGCGACCTCGCGGCACAGGCCGAGAAGGCGAACGAAGACCTCCTCAAGGCGAAGGACGACCTCGCCGCGAAGCAGGGCGAGCTCGACAAGGCCACCGCGGACGCCGCGGCCGCGAAGGACAGCGGTGTCAAGGCGGCCGGTGACGAGAAGACCTACCAGGCCGAGGTCAACAAGTTCGCCGGTGCGTCGTTCACCAGCGGTGTGCAGCTGAACAAGCTGTCGTCGCTGCTGTCGGGCGCGTCGACCCAGGACTTTTTGGAGCGTTCTTCGGCGCTCGAGGTCCTCGCCGCGAACAAGAACGCCGCTCTCGGCAACCTCAGCGGTGCCGTCGCCCAGTCGGCGGCCGCTTCCAAGCTGGCTTCGGACGCGCAGGCGTCGGCCACTTCGGCTCGTGACGCCGCGGCGAAGCTGACGACGGACATCCAATCGCGCCAGAAGACGCTGAACGACCAGCTCAAGGAAATCGAGCGGGCCGGTGGCAACCTGAGCACCGCGGACAAGGCCGCCCAGAAGGACAAGGGCGGCGCGTTCCCCAACCTGCCCGCTCCTGGCCCGGCCGCCGCGGCGGCGCTCTCGGCCGCGAAGAGCAAGCTCGGCAGCGCCTATGTGTGGGGCGCGACCGGTCCGTCCACCTTCGACTGCTCCGGTCTGATGCTGTGGGCGTACAAGCAGGCCGGGCTCTCCCTGCCGCGGTCCAGCCGTCAGCAGTCCACCTTCGGCGCGCCGGTGGAGAAGTCGCAGCTTCAGCCGGGCGACCTGGTGTTCTACTACTCGCCCGTTTCGCATGTGGGCATGTACGTCGGCAACGGCATGATGGTGCACGCGCCGACCTCCGGTGACGTCGTCAAGGTGTCGCCGCTGCAGAACAACTACGTCGGGGCCCGTCGCCCGACCGCTTGATCGAGCACCTTTGTCCTGTGACGGGACAACCGAAAGGGGCGGCACCGCGCAGGCGGTGCCGCCCCTTTCGCGTGCGGAGGGCCAAGTAGCCTGCAGGGGTGCTGAGGACCCTGCTGGTGACCAACGACTTCCCGCCCCGGCCCGGCGGAATCCAGAACTACCTGAACTCGCTGGCCACTCGCCTGCCCGCGGACGACCTCGTCGTCTACGCGCCTTCCTGGGAGTCGAGCACCGGCTCGCACGGCGAATTCGACGCCGCCGCCCCGTTCGAGGTGGTCCGTCATCCGACGTCGCTGATGCTGCCGACACCGGACGTTCTCAAGCGGGCGAAGGAGATCATGCGCGCCCGTGACTGTGAGGCCGTCTGGTTCGGCGCCGCCGCGCCACTCGCACTGCTGGGGCACTCGCTGCGTTCGGCCGGTGCCCGCCGCGTGCTCGCCTCGACACACGGCCACGAGGTCGGCTGGTCCATGCTTCCGGGGTCGAGGCAGGCGTTGCGCCGCATCGGCGACACCGTCGACGTGGTCACCTACGTCAGCAAATACACGCGCTCCCGCTTTTCGGCCGCTTTTGGCCCGATGGCGGGGTTGGAGATGCTCCCGTGCGGCGTCGACACCGCGCTATACCGCCCGGATGCCGCCGCGGGCAAGGAAATCCGCGACCGGCATGGTCTCGGCGACCGGCCGACGATCGTCTGCGTTTCCCGGCTGGTTCCGCGGAAAGGCCAGGATATGCTCATAAAAATCCTGCCCGAACTCCGCAGGCGGATCCCGGACGTGGCGCTGCTGCTCGTCGGCGGCGGCCCGTACCGCAAGACGCTCGCCGGGCTTGTCGACGCGCTGGGGGTTGAAGACAACGTGGTTATCACTGGATCGGTGCCGTGGAAGGAGTTGCCGGCTCATTACAACGCCGGTGACGTCTTCGCCATGCCGGCACGGACGAGGGGGAAAGGGCTCGACGTCGAGGGGCTCGGCATCGTGTACCTGGAGGCTTCGGCGACCGGACTGCCGGCCGTCGCGGGGAATTCCGGCGGTGCGCCGGAAACGGTGCTGGACGAGGTCACCGGCCACGTCGTCGACGGCCGTGACGAACAGCAGCTGAGGGAGACCCTCGCGGCCTTGCTGGCCGATCCGGTGCGGGCGCGGCGCATGGGCGCCGCGGGCCGCGAATGGGTTGGCGAGAACTGGCGGTGGGACACCATGGCGAGCAGGCTTTCCGGCCTGCTCGACGGCGACCCGGTCGCGGCGGTGCGGTGATGGCCGACGTCGTGCTCTTCCACTCCGCGCTGGGACTCCGTCCCGCCGTGCTCGCCGCGGCCGATCGGCTCCGCGACGCCGGGAACAAGGTCTGGACACCGGATTTGTACAACGGCCGGACCGCCGACAACCTCCCCGACGCCATCGAGATCCGCGACTCGATCGAGCCGCATCTGATGTTCGACCGGGCAGAGGCGGCGATGGCGGACGTCCCGCCGGGTGTGGTCTACGCCGGGTATTCGCTCGGCGCGAGCTATGCCGCGCTGGTGTCCCGCGCCCGCGGTGACGCCTCCGCGCTGGTGTTCCTGCACGACGCGCCGACGTTCCTGCCCGGCATTCCGGCGACGATGCATATCGCCGACCCGGACCAGTGGCTGGTGCGGGACGATCTGCACCGCGCCGAGGAGAATCCGGACACCGAGGTCTTCAAGTACGCGGGATGCTCGCATTTGTTCACCGACCCGGAGACGAAGGAGAGCACGCCGTCCGACGCCGCGGCGGCGGAGCTCACCTGGGAGCGGGTCATCGATTTCCTGGAGCGGACCGACAAACGTCGTCAGGGTTCGTAGCGCGCCGGGTGGTTCGGGTCGTCGACACGGATGACGACGTCGGCCAGCGCGGCGGGGTCGACTTCCTGCTCGTAGCGCTCGTAGGCGGGCAGCGCCCACTCGTCGGGCACCCGGCGTTTGAGCGCTGACGGCGAGAGCCACAGGTGCACGCTCAGGTCGAAGACGAGGCCGGCCCCGAACAGGAACTCGCCGTCCACCAGGACGACGCCACCTTCGGGTAGTTCGACGCGTTCGGCGCGGGTGGCGCGATCGCGGACCGGGTCCCACAGCGAGGGGAGGACCCGGCCGCTGCCGTCCTCGGCGAGCGGGTCGAGCACCTCACGGCGTAGCGCGCCGATGTCGAGCCAATCGGTGTAGCGCGCGTCGGGGTCTTCCTTGCCGTGTTCGAAGCGCAGTGACGCCGGACGGAGGAAGCCGCCCGCCGAAACCCGCAACACCGCGTGACCGGCGATCCTCAGCGGATCGACCAGGGCTTCGGCGAGTTCTGTGGTGTTGGTCGCACCGGCCGCGCCGTCGATGGCGACCGCGATCCGGCGGCGGCCGGTGATCGCCGTGACGCGTTCGGTCAGTTCGGAGACCAGCAGGGCGGGAGAAATCGGACGGTAGCGCACAGACAGAGATCCTCCACCCGGACCGGTGACTGTCGCACAGTACACCCGGTAGGAGGATGAGGCAGTGCCCAAAGCAGCCGGAAGTGGTTGGCAGGTAGGCGTTTCCCAAACCGTGCCGGTCGGCGGCGCCAGGGTGTGGGACTTCCTGGCCGGACGCGAGGGTGTGGAGATCTGGCTCGGCCCCGGCGCCGAACTCCCACGCTGGCCGAACGCTGGACCAGTGCACTGGGATGGCCTGGACGTCGAGCCCGAAACCTTGCACTGGCGGGAAAGCACCCTCGTGCACGGGCTGGAAACCCTCCCTGTGCGCCTGCGCTGAGAAAGGCGTGTCGTAGGGTCGCCGGATGGACGCCGCCGAACTCCTCGCCCTCGACGCGGAACACGTCTGGCACCCGTATGGGCCGATGCCGGGCACGGTCGACCCGCTGCTGGTCCGCGAGGCGAGCGGTGTCCGGCTCACCCTCGACGACGGCCGCGAACTGGTCGACGGGATGTCGTCCTGGTGGGCGGCGATCCACGGCTACCGGAACCCGGTGCTGGACGCGGCGCTGGCCGAGCAGGCCGGGCGGATGAGTCACGTCATGTTCGGCGGGCTCACCCACGAACCGGCCATCACGCTGGCGAAGAACCTGGTCGACCTCGCACCCGACGGGCTGCGGCACGTGTTCCTGTGCGACTCCGGTTCGGTGTCGGTCGAGGTCGGCGTCAAGATGTGCCTGCAGTACTGGCAGTCGGTGGGGCGCAAGGAAAAGCGGCGCCTGATGACCTGGCGCGGCGGCTATCACGGCGACACGTTCACACCGATGAGCGTCTGCGACCCCGACGGCGGGATGCACTCGCTTTGGCGCGGGATCCTGCCGGACCAGCTGTTCCTGCCCAAGCCGCCCGGCGGATTCGACGACGAGCCGGACCAGGCGTATCTCGACCTGCTCGCGGCCGGGATCGAGCGGCACGCGGGCGAATTAGCCGCGATCATCGTCGAGCCGGTCGTCCAGGGCGCCGGCGGTATGCGCTTCCACCCGCCCGCGTACCTGCGCGCGCTGCGTGAGCTCACCGAGGCGAACGACGTCCTGCTCATCTTCGACGAGATCGCCACCGGTTTCGGCCGCACCGGCAAGATGTTCGCCGCCGAGCACGCCGGGGTGACGCCGGACGTCCTCTGCCTCGGCAAGGCGCTGACCGGCGGTTACCTCACGATGGCGGCGGCGCTGTGCACGCCGGGGATCGCCGACGGGATCTCGCGCGGCGAACTGCCGGTGCTCGCGCACGGGCCGACGTTCATGGCGAACCCGCTGGCTTCGGCCGTCGCCAACGCCTCGCTCGGCCTGCTGGCCGAAGGTCGCTGGAAGACCGACGTCCCGCGGATCGAGGCCGCGTTGCGAGCCGGGCTCGAACCCGCCCGCGAGCTGTCTTCGGTCGCCGACGTGCGGGTGCTCGGCGCCATCGGCGTGGTGGAACTGGATCATCCGGTGGACATGGCTGTCGCGACCGAGGTCCTCACCGCGAACGGCGTCTGGCTGCGGCCGTTCCGGAACCTGATCTACACGATGCCGCCGTACATTTCCGATGCCGACGACCTGGCCTCGATCACTTCCGCAATGGTCGCGGCCGCGCAAAAAGCGTAAAAACGGCCAAATTCAACCTAAAGAGTGTGACGGCGGCCACAGGAAACCTGGAAGGCCACGCTGGGTACAGAGCGTGGTCATGGGTTGGTCTTGATCAGGCGAACGGGCGAGTCCGATCGAGACCCTTCCCGGCTGGTTTGTCGCAAAAGTGTGGTATGCCCTAGTTCTCCAGTGCACAAGCAAACCTGAGAAACCTTTGCGTAGCAGACTTTTCGGCGCCGATCGGGTTTCCTGCCCCCATGATCGACTTCGTTGGTGACGAGCACGACACCGGGCCTCCGGGCCGCCGCCGTTCCGTTTCTTCGACCCTCCTGAGCAACCTCCGCCACGACATCCCGGCTTCGGTCGTCGTCTTCCTCGTGGCCGTTCCCCTCTCCCTCGGCGTCGCACACGCCGCCGGGGCCCCCTTGCTTGCCGGACTTGTCTCCGCCGTCGTCGGCGGGCTCGTCGCGAGCCTGTTCGGTGGTTCCGCCCTTCAGGTCAGCGGCCCGTCCGCCGCCTTGACCGTCGTCCTCGCGGAAACCATCGCCACCTTCGGCTGGGCCGCCACCTGCGCCATCACCGTCGCGGCGGGCGTGGTCCAAATCCTTCTCGGGGTGAGCCGCGTCGCCAGGGCCGCGCTGGCCATCTCCCCGGCGATCGTGCACGGCCTGCTCGCCGGGATCGGCCTGATCCTCGTGCTCGGCCAGTTGCACGTCGTGCTCGGCGGAGCCGCGAAGGGTTCCGCGATCGCGAACGTCCTCGCGCTGCCCGGTCAGATCGTCGGCCACCACGACCAGGCCGCGCTGATCGGTGTGGTCACCATCGGCGTGCTGCTGGCGTGGACCCGGATGCCGCGTTCGGTGCGCCGCGTCCCCGGTCCGCTGGCCGCCGTCGCGCTCGCCACCGTCCTTTCCGTCGCGGCCGGTATGGACCTGCCGCGCGTCGACCTCCCGAATGTCCTGCCGGGGCTGGGTTTCGTCCCCGAGGCGCCGTCCGGCTCCTGGACGGCGATCACCGCCGCCGTGCTCTCCATCGCGCTCATCGCCAGCCTGGAGAGCCTGCTTTCCGCCGTCTCCGTCGACAAACTACGCGACGGCCCCCGCACCGACCTCAACCGCGAACTGATCGGCCAGGGGCTGGCGAACGTCGCCGCCGGGTCGCTCGGCGGATTCCCGGTCACCGGCGTCGTGGTGCGGACCATGACCAACTTCGAAGCGGGCGCCCGGACCCGGGCCTCCGCGATTCTGCACAGCATCTGGATCCTCGGCTGCTGCCTGTTCCTGGTGGGTGCGCTGCGGCAGATCCCGCTCGCCGCGCTCGCCGGACTCCTCGTCTACGTCGGCGCGAAACTGGTCAACGTCACCAGCCTGCGGGAGGTTCGCCGCCACGGCGACCTGCCGGTCTATCTCGCGACGCTCGCCGGCGCGGTCGCCGTCAACCTGCTCACCGGGGTCGTCGCCGGCGTCATGGTGGCGCTCGTGCTCATGTTGCGCCGGATGCTGTTCTCCGGCATTCACGTCGAACCCGACGGTGCGCGGACCCGCGTCGTCATCGAAGGCGCGCTCACTTTTCTTTCCGTGCCAAGGCTCACGGCCATCCTGGCCGGTGTTCCCCAGCGCTCAGAAGTGACGCTGGAACTGCTCGTCGACTACCTCGACCACGCCGCTTTCGACTGCCTGCGCGGCTGGCAACGCGCGCATGAGCGAGCCGGGGGAGTGGTGATTGTCGACGAGATCGGGCATCCGTGGTTCGGACGCGGCAAGGCAGGTGTGCCGACCGTCCGCCGCGGCGTCGCGTCCCGGGTGGTGCCGCGCTGGCTCGCGCCGTGGTCGGAATGGCAGGCGGAGCACATCGAACTGCCGGGGCAACGCGGCGGCAGCGTGCCGTTGTGCCGGGGTGCTTCGGAATTCCAGCGGCGGACCGCGCCGCTGCTGCGGCAGACCTGGGACGGGCTCGCGCACGGGCAGCAGCCGCACACCCTCTTCGTCACCTGCGGCGACGCGCGGATCGTGCCGAACCTGATCACCACCAGCGGCCCCGGGGACCTGTTCACCGTGCGGAACATCGGAAACCTCGTCCCGCACGCCAGTACTGAAGCGGATTTCTCCGTGGGAGCGGCGATCGAGTACGCCGTCGGGATACTGCGGGTGCGGGAAGTGGTGGTGTGCGGGCATTCCGGCTGTGGTGCGATGAAGGCGCTGCTCGGGGACGCGCCTGCAGGGCTCGCGCAACTCGGCGGCTGGTTGCGTCACGGCGAGGAAACGTTGCGGCGCCGGGAAAGCGAAGGCCCGGTGCTGCTCGACGGCGCCCGTCCCGATCGCGAAGCCGATCGGCTCGCCCTGCACAACGTGGTGCAGCAACTGGAAAACCTGCGCTCGTACCCGGTCGTCGATGCCGCGCTGGCCCGCGACGAACTCCGGCTCACCGGGATGTACTTCGACGTCGGCAAGGCGAACGTATACCTGCTCGACGCGGCGCACCGGTCGTTCACTTCGGCGGCGACTCCGGTGACGTCCTAGCCCTTGCTGGGTCGTGAGTGGCGATTCGGGTTATTGAGGGGTAAGGCAATCGTGGTGTGATGCCCGGGCTCGCTGTGACCGGCTTGTTCGCGGGGTTGGCGGCCAAGGCGACGGCGTGACTCGCGTGCTTAAGGACGTAACTTGCGTGCTTGAAGGCGTAACTTGCGTGCTTGAAGGCGTGACTCGCGTGCTTGAAGGCGGATCTCACGACCTTCTGGGCCCGTAAGGCTTTTCGCAATGTCCCCGACATCTCGGGGCAACGAAGAGGCTTGGAAGTGGGCCACGCCACCCGCCCGTGGGACGATATTCACTCGAACAGGTGGTGCATAGCGGACAAATCACCAGTTTCCTGGTGATCATGAGATCCCTCGCCGTGCTCCGTCACGACCTGCCCGCGTCCTTGGTGGTGTTCCTCGTCGCCGTCCCGTTGTCACTCGGGATCGCGCTCGCGTCCGGGGCGCCGATCGTCGCGGGGCTGATCGCGGCCGTCGTGGGAGGTGTGGTCGCCGGCGCGCTCGGCGGCTCCCCGCTTCAGGTCAGCGGCCCGGCCGCCGGGCTGACGGTGATCATGGCCGAAACCATCGCGACCTTCGGCTGGGCGACCACCTGCGCGATCACCGTCGCCGCGGGCGCGCTGCAGATTTTGCTCGGGCTGAGCCGCATCGCGCGTGCCGCGCTGGCGATCTCGCCCGCCATCGTCCACGGCATGCTCGCCGGTATCGGCGTCACGATCGTCCTCGGCCAGCTGCATGTCGTCCTCGGGGGCTCGGCGCAGAGCTCCGCGCTCCAGAACATCGCCGAACTGCCCGCGCAGATCGTCGGCCACCACGACACCGCCGCGTTGATCGGCGTGCTCACCATCGCCGTCCTGCTGCTGTGGCCGCGGCTGCCCACGGCCGTCCGCAAGGTGCCCGGCCCGTTGGCCGCCATCGCGGTCGCGACCGTGCTTTCCGTGACGACCGGGATGACCCTGCCCCGCGTCGAATTGCCCGGTGACCTGCTCGCCATCCGGTTCGCACCCGAACTGCCGGGCGGAGGCTGGGGCGCGTTCGCCGTCGCGGTCGTCACCATCGCGCTGATCGCCGGCGTGGAAAGCCTGCTGTCCGCCGTCGCCGTCGACAAGATGCACACCGGCCCGCGTTCGAACCTCGACCGCGAACTCATCGGCCAGGGTGCCGCGAACCTGACCTCCGGCGCACTCGGCGGCCTCCCGGTCACCGGCGTGATCGTCCGCAGTTCGACCAACGTCGCCGCCGGTGCCCGCACCAGGGTGTCCGCGATCCTGCACGGGGTCTGGATCCTGGTGTTCGTCGCGGCGTTCGCCGGGCTGATCCAGAACATCCCGCTCGCCGCGCTCGCCGGTCTGCTCGTCCACGTCGGCGCGAAACTGGTCAACCCCGGGCAGCTGCGGCAGGTCCTCAAACACGGCGACCTGTGGCTGTATCTGGTGACGCTCGCCGGTGTCGTCGTCTTCGACCTGCTCACCGGCGTGCTGCTCGGCATCGCACTGTCGGTGCTGCTGATGCTGCGCCGCACCGTGTGGTCCGGGATCCACGCCGAACGCGACGGTGAGGAATGGCGCGTCGTCGTCGAAGGTGTCCTGACGTTCCTTTCGGTGCCGAGGCTCAGCCGCGTGCTCGCGACCGTGCCCGACGGCGCGAAGGTGACTCTGGAACTGATCGTCGACTACCTCGACCACGCCGCCTTCGAAAGCCTGTCCAGCTGGCAGCAGGGGCACGAGCGCACCGGCGGCGAGGTCGTCGTCGACGAGGTCGGGCATCCGTGGTTCGCCAACGGCAAATCCGGCGATCCCACGCTGACCAGGACGGACGCCGTCCGTTCGGTGCCACGGTTCCTCGCGCCGTGGTCGGACTGGCAGGCAAAGGACGTCGAGGTACCCGGCCAGCGCGGCGGACCGACCTTGCGTGGCGCGACCGAGTTTCAGCGGCGCACGGCCGCGCTCATGCAGCCCGCGCTCAGCAAACTGGCGGGCGGCCAGTCACCGCACACCCTGTTCATCACCTGCGGTGACGCCCGGATCGTGCCGAATATGATCACCACCAGCGGTCCCGGCGACCTGTTCACCGTCCGCAACATCGGGAACCTGGTGCCGGCCCGCCGGGCCGACCCGTCGATGGGCGCCACCGTCGAATTCGCCGTCGGCGTGCTGAAGGTGCGCGAGATCGTGGTCTGCGGGCACTCCGGCTGCGGTGCCATGCAGGCGCTGTCGACCGGTGCTCCCGACGGCACGCCGATGCTGGTGTCCTGGCTGCGGCACGCCGAGCCGAGCGCCCGGCGCAAGACCACGGTGACCATCGACGGCGAACGCCCGGACGCCGAGGTCAACCGGCTGGCGCTGCAGAACGTCCTGCAGCAGCTGGACCATCTGCGGCATTACCCGCTGATCGCCGAGGCCGAGGCACGCGGCGAACTGCGTCTGGCCGGGATGTACTTCGACGTCGGAGCCGCCCAGGTGTACCTGTCGGACGACGGTGACCGCAACTTCACGTCGGTGGGTGCCGTCACTACCTCAGGGAGCTGAAGGTGCCCTTCGGTCACTCCGGAGCGTGACCCAGAGCACCCTCGATCGTGGGGCCGCGCCCCGCAGACTAGATTCAACCCACGTGAGCATGCTGGTCATAACCGGCACCGGAACCGGTGTCGGCAAGACGATCACCACCGCCGCCATCGCCGCCTTGGCCGCCGTGCGGGGTCAACGCGTCGCCGTGCTGAAACCGGCGCAGACCGGGGTCGGCCCGGACGAGCCGGGTGACCTCGCCGACGTCCTCCGCCTCGCCGGTCCGGTCACCACCCGTGAGCTGCGTCGATATCCGGATCCACTGTCACCGGAGGCGGCCTCGCGGACGTCCGGGCTGCCGACGCTCTCCCCGAGTGAGATCGCCGCCGCCGCGAGCGACCTCAACGGCGGGCACGACCTCACCCTCATCGAGGGCGCGGGTGGTCTGCTGGTCCGGTTCAACGCCGACGGCGCCACACTCGCCGACGTCGCCTGGTCGCTGGGCGCGCTGGTCATCGTGGTGGCCGAGGCCGGGCTGGGCACGCTCAACGCGACCGCGCTCACCGCCGAGGTCGCGACCAAACGCGGGCTCACCGTGGCGGGTGTCATCGTCGGCTCGTGGCCCGAAGATCCCGACCTCGCGGCGGTGTCGAACCTGCAGGACCTGCCGGTCGCGGCCGGTGCCCCGCTGCTGGGTGTCCTGCCCGCCGGACTGGGCTCGGCCGATCACGGGGAGTTCGTCGAGCGGGCCAAGGCGGGACTCTCGCCGTGGTTCGGCGGCGAGTTCGATCCTGAATGCTTCGTCGGGCGCGCCTCCGCCCAGAAGTAGGGGGGTAGTGATCTGCGTCGCTGTGGCCGAGGCCGTCTCTCGTGCACGATGATGTGCCTTGCCGTACCGCCCCACCCCGAACAGGAGCCGCCCCGTGACCACAGCCCCGGAGACCGTCGACATCCTCGCCGCGGCGCGTGACCAGGTCCTCGAGCGCGGTGTCGGGCTCAGCGAAGAGCAGGTCCTCGAAGTGCTGCGGCTCGGCGACGACCACCTGACCGACCTGCTGGCGCTGGCCCACGACGTCCGGATGCGCTGGTGCGGCCCCGAGGTCGAGGTCGAGGGCATCATCAGCCTCAAGACCGGCGGCTGCCCAGAGGACTGCCACTTCTGCTCGCAGTCGGGCCGGTTCCCGACGCCGGTGCGTTCGGCGTGGCTGGACATCCCCGGCCTGGTCAAGGCCGCCCGCCAGACCGCCGAGACCGGCGCGACCGAGTTCTGCATCGTCGCCGCCGTCCGCGGTCCGGACCAGCGGCTGCTCTCGCAGGTCCGTGAAGGGATCAAGGCCATCCGCGAGGACGGCAACGACATCCAGATCGCCTGCTCGCTCGGCATGCTCACCCAGGAGCAGGTCGACGAACTCGTCGAGATGGGCGTGCACCGCTACAACCACAACCTGGAGACCGCGCGCTCGCATTTCGCGAACGTCGTCACCACGCATACGTGGGAAGAGCGCTGGGAGACCCTGCGCATGATCCGCGAGGCGGGGATGGAGGTCTGCTGCGGCGGCATCATCGGCATGGGGGAGAGCGTCGAACAGCGCGCCGAGTTCGCCGCGCAGCTGGCCGAGCTGAACCCGGACGAGTGCACGATGAACTTCCTCATCCCGCAGCCGGGTACGCCGTACGAGGGTTACGAGGTCGTCGAGGGCAAGGACGCGCTGCGTACCGTGGCCGCCTTCCGCCTCGCCATGCCGCGTCCGCTGATCCGGTTCTCCGGCGGCCGTGAGCTGACCTTCGGCGACCTCGGCACCAAACAGGGCATGCTCGGCGGTATCAACGCGATCATCGTCGGCAACTACCTGACCAACCTCGGCCGCCCGGCCAGCGCGGACCTGCAGATGCTCGACGAGCTGAAGATGCCGGTGAAGGCGATCAGTGACGTCCTCTGACCAACCGGCGTTCTGTGTCCACTGTGGACAGACGTCCGGCGGTGGTGCGGAACACCCCGCTTGTCACAACCCGAGAACGGCACTCGAACCGCCGCGTTACTGCACGTTCTGCGCGCGGCGGATGGTCGTCCAGATCACCCCGGTGGGCTGGACGGCGCGATGCAGCCGCCACGGCACCCTCTCCGGCTGACCCCCTCTGCCCGCGTTTAGTCCTCTAGTTGCGGTAGTTGCACGTGCAAGGACCGCAACTAGAGGACTAGACGCGGAGGGGTGGCGCGACTCGATGCCGGGGTTGCGTGCGCTGCGGGCGTCATTGGTTACGCTCTGCACAAGCAGCGTGAGGGAGGAGTCCGGGTTGGGCGAGACGTCGGGCAAACCAGCACACCTGTCTTCCAGCGTGCCCGACCCCTGGTCGGTGCCCATGCTGCCGAAGCCGCGGCGCCCGCATCCGAAGGTCGTCATCAAGGCGGATCTGCTGCCCGCGATCAGTGTGCTCTCCACGGCCGGGTTGCTCGGCTTCCCGCTGGCGTGGCTGTGGTCGCTGCTCGCGCCGCCGCAGCGGATGCGGGTGATCAACGCCAACGGCGGCCTGGCACCACTGGAGATGGAGAGCTGGCACCGCTTCGACGACCTCGCGATCTACGGTTTCCTCGCGCTCGGCACCGGATTGCTGATCGGGGTCGTCGCCTGGCTGCTGCGGGAGCGCCGCGGTCCGGTCGTGCTCGCCGCCGCCACCGGCGGGGCGGCACTGGCGGGCTGGCTCGGTACGACGATGGGCGTCGCGTTCGCCAACAGCCGCTACGAGATCGCCGCGACACCGGTGATCGGGGACGTCATCGCGAAGGCTCCGCAGATCGAGTCGACCTGGATCATGCTCGCCGCGCCGCTGATGACCACACTGGCCTACACGCTGCTGACCGCGTGGAACGGCCGGGAAGATCTGGGCCGCCGCCTCGGCTGAGTTTTCCTCTAGGGTGGGCCGGGACTTCTCTAGGGGGCTTTCTTGACTGACGACATCGAGGTTTCCCGGCACAACGCCGTCCGCTTCCCGGGTATCAGCCCGCGTGCGTACGAGCATCCCGTCGACCGCGGCGCGCTGGCCACGCTGCGTGCGGTGCCCGGGTTCGCGCAGGTCGTGAAGGCGGTTTCCGGTTTCTACGCCGAACGCGGTGAGCGGCTGATGGCGCTGGCGTCCGGGATCCGGGTGGGCCCGAAGCAGTATCCGGAACTGGACAAGATCCGCAACGAATGCGCGGAAACACTCGACCTCGAACGCGTGCCGAACTTGTTCGTCGCCCGCAGCCCCGAGGTCAACGCGCAGACGATCGGGATGGACGAGCCGTTCATCGTGCTCAACACCGCGGCCGTCGAGGCGATGGACCTGGCGTCGCTGCGGTTTGTGATCGGGCACGAGATGGGACACGTGCTGTCCGGGCACGCCGTGTACCGCACGATCCTGCTCCGCCTGATCAACCTGCAGATGTCGATGTCGTGGACGCCGGTCAGCGCGATCGGCATCCGGGTCGTCATCGCCGCGTTGCGTGAGTGGTACCGCAAGGCCGAACTGTCCTGCGACCGCGCCGGGCTGCTGTGCTCGCAGGACCCGACCGCCGCGTTGCGGTCGCAGATCCTGGTCGCGGGTGGTGTCGACCCGGCGAAGATCGACATCCCCGCCTTCCTGCAGCAGGCCGCGGAGTACGAATCGGTCGACGACATCCGCGACAGCTACCTGAAGCTGCGTTACGTCGAGACGATGTCGCATCCGCTGGCCGTGGTGCGTGCCGCGCAGCTGCAGAAGTGGGCGGCTTCGGAGGAGTACCGGGCGATCCTCGCCGGCGAGTACCCGCGCCGCGACGCGGACGCGCCGTCCTCGAACTGGACCGACGACCTGAAGTCGGCCGCGAGGTCCTACAAGGATTCCTGGAACAGCTCGGCCGATCCGCTGACGAAGGTGTTCGGCGACGTCGGCGAGGCGGTGTCCGGGGCGGCGGGCAAGGTGTGGAGCAAATTCGGCGGCGGGAACGAAGGCAACGGCTCCGGGGAAGCCCCGGAGCCCGGAAAGTAAGGACGAGGACCATCCCGACCAAGACACTGCGGATCCCCACTCCCGACGGCGAGGCCGACGCGTTCGCCGCCTTCCCCGACAGCGGCGGTCGGCACCCCGGGGTGCTGATGTACATGGACGCCATCGGCCTGCGCCCCGTGTTGCGGGAGATGGCCCGCGAGCTGGCCGGGCACGGGTACTACGTGCTCGTGCCCAACGTCTACTACCGGCATGGCCCGGCACCGGTGGTCGAACTGCCCGAGTTCATCGGGAACGACGACCGGCCCGGGCTTTTCGCGAAGCTGATGCCCTTGGTCCAGGCGCACACTCCCGAGCACGCCCTCCGCGACGCGGCCGCCTACCTCGGCTTCCTCACCACTCAGCCCGAGGTCGCCGCCGGGCCGGTCGCCGTGACCGGGTACTGCATGGGCGCCGTCCTGGCGATGCGCACCGCCGCCGCGCACCCCGGCCAGGTGGCGGCCGTCGCCGGATTCCATCCCGGCGCACTGGTCACCGACGCGCCCGACAGTCCGCACCGCCTCGTTTCCGGGCTCACCGCTCAGGTCCACCTCGGCCTCGCCGAGAACGATCTGACGCCCGAGGCCCGCGTCGAGCTCGAACAGGCGTTGGACGCCGCGGGTGTCGGCTACACCTGCGAGGTCTATCCCGGTTCGGTCCACGGTTTCACCATGGCCGACACCGGCGCCTTCGACCCCGCTTCGTCGCAGCTCCACTGGGAGCGGCTGCTGCCTCTTCTCGCGAGCGCCCTGGCGTAGCGCGGCCCTGTTGTGAGGGGCCCGCCATGTCATAAGGGGTCCCCATGGGACGAAAAGTGTCCTATGGGGACCCCTCATGACATTCGGGACCGGTTGGACGGGCTGGAGGGGCGGGACCGGCTGAACCGGCGGGACCGGCTGAACGAGCGAGGCCGGTTGGACGGACGGGACCGGCTGAACCGGCGGGACCGGCTCAGTTCAGGTTCGAGGGGCGCGTGAACTCGCCGAGTTCCCCCGGCGGCATCGGCACCGCGCCGAGAGTGTTGAGGAATCCGGCCTCCCGGGTCAGCAGGCGGCACGCGATCCGAAGCCGTCGCAGCGGATTGGGTTCTTCGAGCAGGCGCTGCCGGTCTTCCAGCGGGAGCAGGCAGTCCGCGGTGAGGCGGTAGGCGAGTGCGTTGATGTCGTCGTCGGGCGGGGAGGTCCAGTCGTCGGCGTGCCAGGCGGATTCGCAGTAGCGCCGGTGCGCGGCCTTGGCCACGTCGGCGAGCCTGGCGACGGTGTCGCCGTGCACCGACGAGACCCGGTCGTCGGGCACCCATTCGACCGAGCCGATCAGGTAAGGCGCGGAAATCCGGTCGAGTTCGAGCAGCCGGAACCGGCGCTTCGCGGTGGTGACGACGTCGAATCTGCCGTCCGGCAGCCGTTTCGCCTCGCGCAGCACCGTGGTGCAGCCGATCTCGTGGACGTGTTCGGTTCCGCTCACCTCCCGGACCATCGCCGTCCGTAGCGCGATGACCCCGAATTCGCGGTCCGGGACGACGTCGCCGACGAGGTCGGTCATCAGCTGCCGATACCGCGGTTCGAAAATGTGCAGAGGAAGGTGTGTTCCGGGCAGAAGCACGGTCTGTAGCGGGAACAGCGGTAAAATCGCCTTCCCGGTGGACTCTTCGCTCGGCTCGGTCACCCGTTCAAGGTACGGGCACGGCGTGTACTTCGCAGGACGGTCACTTTCCGGCAGGTGGACGGAATACCGCGAACGGGTCGGTGATCTGCATCCCCTTGCCCGCGAAGGAGAACAGCGCCGCCGGACGCCCGCCGCTGCGGCCGGGCGGGGCGGTGTGCCCGGTGGGGACGAGCAGCCCGCGTCGCGACAGCACGCGCTGCAGGTTCGTCGCGGACACCCGGTAACCCAAAGCCGCCGAATACAGCCCCCGCAACGCGGAAACGGTGAACTCCTCCGGCGCCAACGCGAACCCGAGATTCGAGTAGCAGAGCTTCGAACGGAGCCTGTCCCGCGCACGCAGCACGATCGACTCGTGGTCGAACGCCGTCCGCGGTAACGCGGAAATGTCGTGCCATTCGGTGTCTTCCGGGATCTCGGGGTCCACATCGGACGGTACGAGGCCGAGGAACGCCGTCGCCACGACACGCGGGCCCGGCACCCGGTCCGGCGCGCTGAACACGGCCAGCTGCTCCACGTGCTTCAACTGGCGGACGTCGACCTTCTCGGCGAGCTGCCGCCGGATGGACGCCTCGACGTCCTCATCCGGCCGCAGCCTGCCGCCGGGAAGGGACCAGCGGCCCAGATGGGGATCGAGCGCGCGCCGCCACAGCAGGACCCGGAGTGTGTCCGAGCGCGCTTGCAGGACCGCTCCCAAAACCTCGTGGACGAGGGGGGTCTGGGTGTTAAGATGACTTCGCACGGTTTTCGATTGTAAGGCGAAAACCGACTTTGGACAAATCGGTCCAGGAGGGCCTGAACGATGACGAGCACCCTGCAGAATGACCTGACCCCGTACGGTGGCGTCGTCGCCGACGCCGCTTGGGCGGAGGAGGTTCGGAGCCTCGCTCGCAAGCGCGACGCCGTCCTGCTCGCGCACAACTATCAGGTCCCCGAGATCCAGGACATCGCCGACTTCACCGGCGATTCCCTCGCACTCAGCCGGATCGCGGCGAACAGTGACGCGTCCACCATTGTCTTCTGCGGCGTGCACTTCATGGCCGAGACGGCGAAGATCCTGGCGCCGGAGAAGACGGTCCTGATCCCGGACGCGCGGGCCGGTTGCTCGCTCGCGGACTCGATCACGGGTGCCCAGCTGCGCGACTGGAAGGCCGAGCACCCCGGCGCCGTTGTCGTCTCGTACGTGAACACCACGGCCGAGGTCAAGGCGGAGACCGACATCTGCTGCACGTCGTCGAACGCCGTCGACGTGGTCGCCTCCATCCCCGCTGACCAGGAGGTCTTGTTCCTGCCGGACCAGTTCCTCGGCGCGCACGTCAAACGCGTGACCGGCCGGGAGAACATGCACATCTGGGCCGGGGAGTGCCACGTGCACGCCGGGATCAACGGCGCCGAACTGGCCGAGCGGGCCGCGGAGAACCCGGACGCGGACCTGTTCATCCACCCCGAATGCGGCTGCGCGACCTCGGCGCTGTACCTGGCGGGCGAGGGTGCCGTTGCCCCGGAGCGGGTCAAGATCCTCTCGACCGGTGACATGGTCCACGCCGCCCGCGACACCAAGGCGAAGTCGGTGCTCGTCGCCACCGAGATCGGGATGATCCACCAGTTGCGCAAGGCCGCGCCGGAGATCGACTTCCGCGCCGTCAACGACAGGGCCTCCTGCCGGTACATGAAGATGATCACGCCCGCCGCCCTGCTGCGGTCGCTGCGCGAAGGCGCCGACGAGGTCCACGTCGACGTCGAGACCGCCGCCCGTGCTCGCGCTTCGGTGCGACGGATGATCGAGATCGGGCAGCCTGGTGGCGGAGAATGACCGACCCGGTTACCGCCCTTGAGGCGAAAACCAGTCCCGTCTGGGAGGCCGCCGCCGATCTTGTGGTGATCGGCAGCGGGGTGGCCGGGCTCACCGCGGCACTGCGTGCGCGGGAACTCGGGCTGCACGTCCTCGTGGTCACCAAGGCGGCGGTGTCCGACGGGAACACCCGCTGGGCGCAGGGCGGGGTCGCCGTGGTGCTGGAGGGGGAGCACGAGCAGGGCGATTCGGTCGTCAAGCACGCCGCGGACACCCTCACCGCCGGTGCCGGGCTCTGCGAGGAGGACGCCGTCCGGTCGATCATCGACGGCGGCCCGGCGGCGGTGGCCAGGCTGCGTGCCGCGGGTGCCCGCTTCGATCCGGCGGTTGAAAGGGAAAACGAACTGGCGCGTACGCGGGAAGGCGGGCACAGCGCGTTCCGCGTCATCCACGCCGGTGGTGACGCGACCGGTGCCGAGGTCGAACGGACACTGGTCGCGAAGGCCGGTGACCGGCGGATCCCGGTGCTGGAGCACCACATCGCCGTCGACGCGATCCGCACGCCCGCCGGCGAGGTGGCCGGATTGACCGTCCTGGACCACAACGGCGTTCCCGGCGTCGTCCGGGCACCCGCCGTGCTGCTGGCCAGCGGCGGACTGGGGCAGCTTTACCAGGCGACGTCGAATCCGGAGATCGCCACGGGCGACGGGCTCGCGTTCGCGTTACGCGCGGGGGCGCAGCTCGCGGACATCGAGTTCGTCCAGTTCCACCCGACGGTCCTGTTCACCCCTGGCGCACGCGGCCGCCTCCCGCTGGTCACCGAGGCCGTCCGCGGCGAGGGCGCCACCCTTCACGACGCGACGGGTGCTTCGGTCATGCGTGGCGTGCACCCGCTTGGCGACCTCGCGCCCCGTGACGTCGTGGCCGCCGCGATCACGCGCCGGATGGTGCGGGCCCCCGGCGGTATCGACGATCACGTTTTCCTTGACGCCACAGGGATCGCGGGCTTCGCGAAGCGGTTCCCGACCGTCTACGCCGCCTGCGCGGCGATCGGGCTGGACCCGGTGAAGGACCCGATCCCGGTCACGCCGGCGGCGCATTTCGCCTGCGGTGGCGTGGTGGCCACTGTGGACGGACGCTCCGGCGTACGTGGGCTCTACGCGGCGGGTGAGGTCGCGCGTACCGGGTTGCATGGCGCGAACCGCTTGGCATCCAACAGTTTGCTCGAAGGACTGGTGGTCGGGCAGCGGGTGGCCGATGCGGTCGCCGCCGACCTCGCCGCCGGGCTGCTGGCCGATCCGCGACGTGGTGTGCTCAAGCCGCCCGCCACGGTCTCCGTCGCCGATCGCGACGCACTGCAGCGGGCGATGAGCCGCTACGCCGCGATCGGCCGGGACGCCGAAGGGCTGTCCGTCGTCGGTTCGGTGCTGGATCTTTCGGTACTCGAAAGTCCTTTGTGGACGCCTCGGATCGTCGAGGACGCGGCACTCACGCTGGTGGCGGAGGCGCTGGTCGCGGCGGCCGCGCGCCGGACGGAATCCCGCGGCTGCCATGTCCGTACCGATTTCCCCGGCCGCGACGAGAACAGCTGGCAGCGCAGTCAGCTCATCCGGATCAGCCCGTCGGGGCAGCCGGTGCTGGCCGATCCGATCGCTTTGGAGGGTGTGGCATGAGTGAATTCTCCCCGTTGGTCATCAAGGCACTGGCCGATCACGGCCTCGACGTCGCCGATGTACACCGCGTCGTCACGACGGCGCTGGGCGAAGACCTGCGGTACGGGCCCGACGCGACGACGAACGCCACCGTGCCCGAAGCCGCGAAGGCACTGGCCGAACTCACCCCCCGGGTGGCCGGGGTGGTCGCCGGGATCCCGGTCGCGCTGGCGGTGTTCGACCTCGTCCTCGGCAAGGAGCTGGAGATACTGGCCGCTCGCGACGACGGCGACCGGCTGATCGCCGGGGAACCCGCGCTGGTCGTGCGGGGCCCGGTCCGCGGGTTGCTCACGGCCGAACGCACCGCGCTGAACCTGCTGTGCCATCTGTCCGGTATCGCCACCGCGACCGCCGCTTGGGTGTCCACAGTGGAGGGTACGGCCTGCCGGGTCCGTGATTCCCGCAAGACCCTGCCAGGGCTGCGGTTGCTGGAGAAGTACGCCGTCCGCGCGGGCGGCGGGGTCAACCACCGGCTCGGCCTCGGCGACGCGGTGCTGATCAAGGACAACCACGTGGTCGCCGCCGGTTCGGTGACGGCCGCCCTCGCCGCGGTCCGCGAGCACGCACCCGAACTGCACTGCGAGGTCGAGGTCGACGACCTCGACCAGCTGGAAGAAGCGCTTGCCGCCGGTGCCGACGAGGTACTGCTCGACAACTTCACGCCGGAGGAATGCGCGAAGGCCGTCGACCGGCGTGACGAGATCTCGCCGAAGACCCGCCTGGAATCCTCGGGTGGTTTGCGGCTGGATTTCGCGCGGGCCTACGCGGAGTCCGGGGTGGACTTCCTCGCCGTCGGCGCGCTCACCCATTCCTCACCCGCCCTCGACCTCGGGATGGACCTGCGCTGACGTAGGCCACTAGAATTTCCTTGTGTGACAAGGGAATTCTGGAGGAATGGTGGGCATTGCCGGTAAAAGTGCCGTCGCGGTAAGTGTCGCTTTCGTGGCACTGCTGGGCGCTCCCGTCCCGGCGACGGCGATCGCCGAGCAGTGCGCGAATCCGACGGGGACCTATACCGCGGCCGTTCCGTGGGGACAGCGGCTGATCGATCCCGCGCGGATCTGGCCGCTCTCACGCGGCGCCGGTCAGCTGGTCGCGGTGATCGGCACCGGCGTCGACGGTGGCAACGGCCAGTTCGCGCGCGGCCAGCTCGTCGGCGGCCAGGGCACGGTGACCGAGGACTGCGACGGCCGCGGCACGATCGCGGCCGGGATCGTCGGTGCGCAACCGGATCCGTCCACGACGTTCACCGGGATCGCGCCCGGCGCCAAGATCCTGCCGATCCGCTACACCCAGGTGAACGGTGGCGGTGATCCCGGGCAGCTCGCGTCCGCCATCGAGATCGCGCTCAACCGTGGCGCCGGGATCATCCTGATCGCCGTCCCGGCCGCTTCCGACAATCCCGCGCTGACCGGCGCCGTGTCGCGAGCCAGGGAGAAAGGCGCGCTGATCGTCTCGCCCGCCGCCGGGACGCAGCAGGGCCAGACGTCCTACCCGACCGCCACCCCCGGCGTGCTCGCGGTGGGTTCGACCAACCAGGCAGGCGAGGCGGTGCAGACGGAATCCGGTTCCTACGTAGGGATTTCCGCGCCCGGCGCCGAGCTGGTCAGCACGTCGGCCGGAGCGGGCGGAACCGTGGCGCACCGGTGGCCGGTGAGTGATCCGAGCCTGGCCGCCGCACAGGTCGCCGGTGTCGCGGCCCTCGTGCGTGCTTATCACCCGGAGTTGTCGCCGGAGCAGGTCGTCGCCCGGCTGACACTGACCGCGCATCGTGGCCCGAGTGGCGGGCACGACCCCCGCCGGGGCTGGGGCGCCATCGACGCCTACTCCGCTGTTTCCGCCGCCATCCCGGCCGGGATGGCGGGTCCGGGCGGGCCGCCGAGCGTCGGCCCGGACACCGTCGTCGTCCCCGCCGCCGCCCCCGTCCGCGTAGGCGCGGACAAGGTCTCCGGAGTACTCGCGATCGTCGGAGTGGCCGTCGCCGTCGCGGCGGGCGTGGTGGTGGCCGCCGTCCGGCGGGGCAAACGCCGCGGCTGGCGTCCTTCGCGCTTCCGTGCCTCGTGAGCGGCAGCGGCGTACTGGGGGACACCACTGCCGCTCACGAGGTCTTTCGCGACCCCCGGTTCTAGGGGACGGGTACGCAGGCAGTCGAGCCCACGATGGCCACGCCGTCGCCGGCGCGGGAGACATGCACGTTGAAATCGGCGCCGTCGCGGCTGAACTGCGCGATGAGCTCACGCGGGTTGCTGCGGTCGCGCGTTCGCCAGCCCTGGCTTTCCAGCAGCGGCAGGACGACCTCGACGAGTTTGCGGACCGCCTCGGACGCGTCGTCCACGCGCAGCCCGTACTGCCAGCAGATCAGGCGGCCGGGTTGCGTCGGATCGCAGTCCAGTTCGCCTTCCACGGTGCGCTCCGCGCTGGAGCCGAAGGTGCCCGCGACGCCGTCGATGACCGCCGTCAATGCTTCGGCCAGCGGGTCGAGTTCGGTGTTCCTGGTGATCATGCCCAACCCCTCACAGTCCTCGGCCCACGCCTTCGACGACCATTTCGCGCAGCGAGCCGCCGGTGAAGCCCTCGTGCGTGAGCGGTCCGCCCGTGATCACACCGTAGATGTTGTTCCACGAGTCGGAACCCGGCTTGAGCACGCCGCTGTGGGAATCCATGCCCCACTGCAGATCGCCGTTCGCGTCCCGGCCGGTTTCCAGTTCGACGACGCCGGGGAAGCGGTCGGGGTCCGCTCCGTGCCCGGCGCCGAGCCATTCGATCGGTCCCGCGTTGCCCTGCGCGACCACGATCGGGTCGAACGGGGCGGTCATCGAGTACCGCCGCACCCCGGCCTGGCCGGCGGGGAGGTCGTCCGGGCCCCAGATGCCGTGGCCCATCCCCGCCGATTCGACGTGCAGGACCTGATCGGCCTTGAGCCCGAGTTGTTCGGCGAGCCCCACGGTCGCGCCGCCGTAGCTGTGCCCGACGGCGGTGAGCACGACACCCGGCCCGGCGTGGCTGTCGATCTGGCCACGCAGTTCATCGCCGAACGCCTTGAGCTCCGGCGCCATCGTCTGGGCGTAATGCGCGGCCGGGCCCTCGGTGATGACGTTCTGGGGGAAGACGCCGTCGGCCCACACCACCATCGCGGTCCGCCCGGTGGCGTCCGCGGCGACGAGGCTCTTGCCGAGGTCGGCGTAGCTCTGGAAGTTGTCGAACGAGGTGTTCACGCCGGGGACGAAGAGCCCCACGTTGCGGGTGCCGGGTTCGATCCGGCCGACGAGTTCGGCGATGCGGCCGTTGCCTGCCGGATCGAAGCGCAGGATCTGCCGATCGTTCGCGAGAATGTCCTCGTACAGGGCGATCCGGTTCCGCGCGTCCGTGATGTCGCCGGCTTTTCCGCCGCTCGCCAAGAGATCCGCGAGCTTGTCGCGTTCCGACGTCAGCGCGTCGGAGACCTTCGTGCGGTTCTGGGCGATCGCCGTCGCCCACTGCCCGGTGTCGGCCGTGCCGCCGATACCCGCCGGATTCCCGGCCTTGGGCAACGGGCTTTCCGGCAGCAGCGCCCGGTACGAGGCGGCGACCTGGACGTCGGCACGCCGGTAGCCGCCCGCCGCCGCGGCAAGGCCATGGTGGATCACCGTCGCCGTGGAGACCTGGCCGTCGAGTTTCCCGGCGAGGTCCTTGATCGTTTTCGTGTAGGTCGCCGAAGCCGCGTTCGACGCCGAAACCTGGCCGAACGCGGCGGCCGGGACGTTCTCCCCGGCCAGCGCGGTCCGCGTGGTCTTGAGTACGCCCGCGCGCTGTTCGAGTTCGGCCGCCGCCGCTTCGAGCCTGGCGGGGGCGACTCGGTAACCGCCCGCACTGGATGCCATCACCGAGCCGCCTCTCCTGTGTCAGGGAATCAGTACTGTTCGGGTTCTTCGCCGAGCACGGCCGGAGCGACCGGGGACGACTGGCCCCAGACGTTCTCGGTCTCCACGAGCCACGGCGGGATCCGGCGGCCGGAGCCCAGGTCGCCGCCCCCGCCCATCCCCATCGGCATCATGGGCATCATCGGCATTCCGCCCTTGGCCGCCGCCGCGCCCGCGGCACCGGCGGCTCCGCCTGCCAGCCCGCTCATCGCGCTGCTGCCCGAACCGTCGCCTGCCAGCCCGGAGAACGCGGCCGGTACCTCGCCGGGACCGGCGAGTCCGCCGCCGCCGATGGCACCGCCGATGGCACCGCCGTCCAGCGACGGCGCGCCGCCACCGCCGATCGGGATGCCGCCGCCGGCACCACCCGCGGTCGCACCCGCTCCGGCGCCACCGCCGACGACCTCGCCGTTCTTGTCCTTGCCCTCGTTCGGGTTCTTGCCGTTGGCCCAGCCGGGCACCCTCGGCATGATCGAACCGAACCGGCCGAGCGCCGCGGCCGAGGCCGCGGCGAGACCGGCGGTGAACATGTCACCGAACAACGGATTCGATTTGGGCGGCTGACCCGGCTGCCCGGTGGCGGGCGGGGTGGAACCGTCCGCCGGCAGCGGATGCGTGTTGTCACCCGGCGTCACTCCGACGCCGGGAGTGCCGCCGATGTTGTTGCCGATCGGCGGGGTGGTGCCGGGGGCCGCGCCGCCACCGGTGACCGGCGGCGGGGCGACGGCGTTCGGCGAGGCGGGGAAGGACTCCTCGGTCGTGGTGTACTCACCCGCGAGCTGGGTCATCACCACGATCGCCTTGCTGTGCGCCGCACTGGCCGCGCCCGCGGCTTGCTGCTGCGCCTCGACGTTTGAGATCGCCTGCTGCCGCTGCTGCGCGGCGGTGATGATGGTCGCCTGCGACGAATCCGGCGGCAGGAGCGGCGGGTTGACCGCGAGCGCGACGTCGGCCGGGGAGACGTCCGGCACCGCGACCGGCGGCGGCATCTCCTTCTTGGCCTTCACCAGCGCGTCCGCCGCGTCCTCGAGCAGGTGGTTCATCGCATGCGCGGTCTGGGCGACCTTGCGGATTCCGCCGACGAGGTCGGTGATCATCGTGTGGTACTTGTCGGCGGCGCCGCCGGTCCAGCTGTCGGAGAAGTCCGAGAGCTCGCCGGTCAGGTTCTCGGCCTGTTCGAACAGCCCGGAACCGGTGGACTGCCATTTGTGGGCCGCGTGGCGGGCCGTGTTGGGGTCGCCGGCCTGCAGCATCGCGTAGAGCTGCTGATGGGAGTAGGCGGCGAAGTTCGTGTGCGCGGTGTCGGTCATCCCTTGTTCCCCCCGCCGTTCGAGCCGTTGCCGCCCCCGTTGCCGCCGAGGACGCCGCCGAGCACGTTGAGCAGCGGATCGAGCAGCCCGGTCTGCTGGCTGGAATGGTTCATGTCGCCTGCCACGGTGTCGTCGGCCGCCGCGTAACCGTCGGCGACGGTCGTGGTGACGTCCTGCGCGAAGGTGATCGCGCCCTTGACCTGGTCCAGCAGGCCCTGCATTTCGGCGACAGCCGCCTGGTGTGCCTTGTTGAGAGAACCCGCTTCCCCGAACTCGCCGAACAGCAGCGGCTGCTCGCTCAGGGTCAGCAGGAAGTCGTTCGGCTTGGACATCGCGTGGATCTGGGTCTCCAGTTCCCGCACGAAGTCCTTCAGGGATTCAAGGTGGACGAAGTACGACTGGTCTTGCATTGATCCCGGTCTCTCTCGTGATCGGCCATGCCACTCGGGACGACTGCGCGAAAGCCGGCCGGCCGGTGCCGAGGGGGTGAAAGCACCGGCCGGCCGACGGATGGGGATCAGCCGGCGAACAGGCCCTGGTTCCGGTTCTCCAGGCTGTGCTGGAGGTCGTGGGCGTCGCCGACCTTGCCACCGAACTGCGCGATGATCGCCACGATGTCCGCGGTGGCCTGGCGCAGGCGAGTCTCGGAGCCCCTGGCCGCCTCACCGGCGGAGCTGCCGGAGGCGTACCAGGTCTGGGTGATCGGCTGCAGATTGGTGTGCAGCTGTTCGAGCTGGGAGGTGAGCGCCTTGGCCTTCGCGGCCAGCGAGGCCGAGCTGTGCTGCAGCGCGGCGAAGTTGATTTCGACGACGTCAGCCATGATTGGTGGTCCTCTCGAGGATCAGGGGTTCAGCCGGTGGATCACGGTCTGGTCAACGGTTCCGCTGACCCCGGTGAGGCTTTCCCGGACCTGCTCGTCACCCGAGTTGTAGTTCCGGTTGCTCTCGTGGACCAGCCGCGACATCGTGTTGAGCTCGTTCACGGCGATGGTCATCTTCTCCTGCAGGCGACGCTGCAGGTCCCAGAACGCGACCGCCTGGTCACCCTTGTAGTTGTGCAGGGTCTGGGTCAGCTCGCTCTCCAAGCTGGCCATCGTGGTCTTGGCGTTCGACGCGGTTTCCTCGAACCCCTGGACGGCGCGCGCCATCGCAGCTGCGTCTGCCTGATATCCCGTACCGGTCATGGATGGGCCACCTCCTCTCATCTCGCTGGAAATCCCGATGAGCACCAGGGACGGCCCTGTCTGCTCTTGTGAAGGACACGCTAGAAAAGGGAGAGGTGTGGTCAAACGGCACAACTGCCGGTTTCACTGACGGCACTATTACCCACAGGTCGGCGGTAGGGCTTTCCCTACCTTCGCTCCGGGGGAGTACTCCAGTGTCGTGCCCGGACCCCTGCGGCACGCTCGATCCTATGGTGGACAAGGGTTCTGGGGCAGTACTGCATCGGCCACTGATGATCTTGGCGGCGGCGATGGCGGTACTCGGGGTGATCGCGCTCGGTGGACTGATTTTTGACGATCGCAGCCTCGTCAACGCACCCATCTGGCTCAAACCGCTCAAGTTCACGATTTCCGTCGGTCTCTACGCGGTGACCCTGGCCTGGCTGATCGGACGGCTGACACGTGGCCGCCGGGTCGGCTGGTGGTTCGGGACGGTGTTCGCCGTCGGGCTCGGCATGGACATGGCGCTGCTGTTCTGGCAGATCATCGGCCGCGGCCGGACACTCCATTTCAACCAGGAGACCCCGGTCGACCGGTGGATCAACAACATGGTCGCGAACGGCGCCTTCACCGCATGGGCCGCGACCGCGGCGATCGCGGTTCTCCTGCTGTTCCAACGTCTTCCCGACCGGGCGATGAATTCCGCGTTACGCGCGGGTGCCGCATTGTCGGTCGCGGGCATCGGGGTCGCGATGCTGATGTTCGGGCCGAACGAGCGGCAACACGCCCAGTTCCAGGCAGGCGAGAAGCCGCCGGTCGTCGGTGCCCACGCGGTCGGTGTCCCCGACGGTGGTCCCGGGCTGCCGGTGCTCGGCTGGAGCACCGTGGGCGGGGACCTGCGGATCCCGCATTTCGTCGGGATCCACGCCATCCAGGTGCTGCCCCTGCTCGCTTACGGACTGCTCATGCTCGCCCGGCGCTACCCGGTCCTGGAATCGGAACTCGTCCGGCGGAATCTGGTCCGGACCGCTTCGGTGGGCTTCGCGGGGCTGCTGGTCCTGCTCACCTGGCAGGCGCAGCGCGGGCAGTCCATCGTGCACCCGGACTTCTGGACGCTGGTCACGGGTGCCGGGATCATCGCCGTCGTCGGTGCCGGTTCGCTGCTTTCCCTGCGTGTCCCGCGGCCGACGCACCAGTTGACGTGATCTTCACCGTACCTCCACGAAATCACTCGGGACTTCCTTCGACATCGGATAGTTTTCGGGGCGATGAAGGGGGTAAACGTGCTTCTGACACGTACTTTTCGGCGGTTTTCGGGCAGACGGACCGGCGTGGTGTTCACCGCCGCGGCGGTGTTGATCGGCGGGGTGGCTTGCTCGTCTTCACCGGATTCTCCGGCTGGTTCTCCGGCCGCGGACAAGTCGGCGGCACCCGAGGTGTTCGGCCCGTCGGGGTATCGGGGACTGACCTTGGGCATGGCCAAGGACGCCGCGCTGGCAGGCGGGAAGCTCGCCTCGGCACCGACGTCCACTTTGGACGGTTGTACCGATTTCTCCTATACCGGCGGCCCGGCACCCGACCCGGCGCGGCTGAAGGCGGAGGCCGACGTCGAGGCCAAGGCCAAGGACCTGAACAAGAAGGCCGACGAGCTGCAGGCGAGTCCCGACTCGAAGCCGGGCGGGTCCGCCTCCGAGAGCGCGAAGGCCGCGGAGAAGGATGCCGCGGACGCCAAACTGTACGCCGACGCCGCGATGGCGTCCGCCGATCTGGCGGGTAAGCGCGAGGAACGCGACAAGGCGTTCGCCGCCGCCGGGGGCGCCTCATTCGGCAAGGACGGGCTGCGCGAACTCGCGGCCCCCTCGGACGCCAAGACGGCCGAGAAGATCGGCGCCGGTTCGTCACTGGCCGAGCTGAAGACGGCCTACGATGCCAAGGGGATGAAGACCGGCGAGAACGGCCGCTTCCAGGTTCCTGTCGACGGCAAGCCGGACTGGGTCTACGAGTTCACGGTGAACGGTGACAAGGTCGGCTCGGTGTCGATGATCAACCCGAAGTCGAAGTGCGCTTGATCTTTCGGGCAGGAAGAAAGGGCCGTTCGGTTCCGGACGGCCCTTTCTGTGGTGTATTAGACGCTGTGGTGTTCTAGACGCCCGCGGTGGTGCGGATCCAGCTGCGGCTGGCCGCGACACTGGCGTAGTTCTGGGTACCCTGCGGGTTCGTGCCGGAGTTGCTGCCCGTCGAGCAGACGCCGACCTGGACGCCGCCCGAAAGCTGCGGGCCGCCCGAATCGCCGTGCCACGCCGAACCGTTGACGCCGACGCTCGCGATGGCCTGGCCGCCATAGGCGTCAGTGCTGGTGCCGGTGATGCGGACGTTGGCCGTCTTCAGGACGCTCGAAGGCGGGTTGTTGCCCTGGGTGCGGCCCCAGCCGTAGATCTGGTTGGTCGTGCCCGTGGACGGGTTGCCCGTGCCGAGCTTCATGTACGTCGTGCTGACCGCGGTCTTGAGGTGCAGCAGCGCGATGTCGCCACTCGGGGACGCTTTCTGCTGGTCGACGGCGGCCGAGGTGCCCTGGTTCAGGTTGACGTTGCCGACCTTCACGTGCATGCCCGGCTTGTTGAGGCAGTGCTTCGCGGTGAGGACCCACTGCGGGGCGATGATGGTGCCTGAGCAGTTGAAACCGCCGAACGCGGTGGCGTCGTCCCAGTAGATCTGGGCGCCCCACGGCGCTGAGCTCACCGTGCCGCCGCCGATGATGTCCTGGCCCGCGTCCGCGGCGGGGGTGGCTACGAGGGTGAGTGCCGCGGCGGCACCGGCCACCGTTGCGGCAATTTTGGACATACGCATGAATACGCCCTTCGGCCTGCGTCGGGGAGTTCGTTTCGACCTGAAACGGTTTCACCAAGTTAGGCGGCGGTAAGGGCTTTTGTAACCTACCGAAGTCGGTAAGCGATGCGAGGAAAGTAGTGGGCCGTCCGGGTGGGCTGATCGGGCGTGGACGTCCGTTGTATCCGGTTTGCAGGAAAAGCGTGCCGCGTCCTTTCCGGGTTCGAGTGAGGGTTCGCTTTACTGTGTCTGATGGCGACTCGGGTGATCGTGCTGAACGGTGGGTCCAGTTCGGGCAAGTCGGGGATCGCCCGGTGCCTGCAGGCGGTGCTGCCGGATTCTTGGCTGACCCTCGGCGTCGACACCTTGATCGACGCCATGCCGGTCGCCGTGGACGAGGGGATCTCCTTCGCCTCGGATGGCGGGGTGGATGTCGGGGCCGGTTTCCGGCGCATCGAGGACGCGTGGATGGCCGGTGTGGCGGCGATGGTGCGGGCGGATGCGCGCGTCATCATCGACGACGCGTTCCTGGGCGGTGCGGAGTCGCAGCGGCGGTGGCGTGACGCCTTGGATGGGCTCGAGGTGCTTTGGGTCGGAGTCCGGTGCGACGGTGCCGTGGCCGCCGGCCGGGAGATGGCGCGAGGGGACCGGGTCAAGGGAATGGCCGAGTCGCAGGCCGAGGTCGTACACCGGGGTGTGGTTTATGACCTCGAGGTGGATACCGGGGTGAGTGAGGCTCTGGCCTGTGCGAGGGAGATCGCCGCACGGGTGGAGTTGTTGTAGTTCACGGAGGCATCAGTCTGGCGTTCTTGACGCGATCGGTGAAGGTCCAGGACGTGAGCCGCACGCCGTGATCGGAGCGAATGCCTGTGCCAGGCTTAGTGGTCGGTTTCGGAAGTCCTTCGGGGTTTCGATGGCCCAGCTTCCCGCTGGACGTACGACCCCGAAAGGCCCGAGTGCAACCCGGTACGAGGGCCTTCCGGCCGTACGTCCAGCGGAAACCTGGATCCGCCGATACTCACGAAGGACTTCCGAAACCAACCACTTAAAGGCTCCGGCGAATGGTGCTGGTGGGGTGCCCTGAGTGTGAGGTAGGCACGGGCGTCGGTGATCATGCAGTTCTTGACGCTACGTGATCACTTGGATGGCCCGTGCCTACTGTTGCATCATCCCTGATCGAACCGCTCGGGGCTGAACTGGAGGTTCTGTCAGGGACTCGGCCGGAGTCTTCCCCGACGCACCCCTGGGGCTGCCACCGCCGCCGGATCCCTGACCGGGTCGTGTTTGAGCATGTCGTCGACGCTCTCGTGCACGGGTCAGGTCATGAACGCATCGCAACCCGAGGCTGCTCGGATCGCACCATCCGTCGCAGGCTCACCGCGTGGGCGGCCCAAGGTCTGGGACACGCGTTGCACAAGCTCGCGCTGACCGCATACGACAAGATCACCGGGATGGAGCTGGACGACCTGGCAATCGACGGATGCATCACGACAGCACCGTGTGGTGGTGACAAAGCCGGTCCGTCGCCGGTCGACCGCCGCAAAGGCGGCCTGAAACGCTCAACCGCCACCGACGCGGGCGGAGTACCCACAGGAATCGCCTCGGCAGGAGCGAACCGGCATGACTCGCCCCTGCTCGCACCCGCAATCGAAGCTACCAAACAACAAGTGTGAGTTCTACCAGTGAACACGGTGGTACACCTGGACTCTGCCTACGACGGCAAACCCAGCCGCGATGTGCTCGCCGAGCACGGACTCTTCGGCGAGATCGCGATCAAGGGCATCCCGAGCCCCATCCAGGTCGGCAGACGCTGGGTCGTAGAACGCACCCATTCGTGGATGAACAACTTCGGCAAGCTCCGCCGATGCACCGACCGCGACGGCACCATCGTCGACTTCTACCTCTACCTCGCCGCAGCATTCGTCACCGTGCGTTGCCTGACCCAGGCAGCCCGCCACACCCACCGCAGGGACAACCGCCCCACCACCCGACGCCTCAAATAACCCTCAATTGCCGGAGCCTCTTAGGGACGTGGTTGTCGATCGCTATCTCCAGGGTGTTGACGACGAGAGTGGTGTTCTGGGTAAACGGCTGCGGGACCGCGGTTCTTGTCACGCTGCATCAGAAGGAAGGTACCGTCCTCGTCGGGGCCGGGTCGCGGGTCGTGGAGCGGCTCGGGTGCCGCGGCGTAGGTGTGCCCGCTGGGGGTGGTGATGGTCATTCCGCCGTTACCGGTGGGCTCTGCTGACCAGCCGGGCTCGTTGCGGAGCTGGTTGTGGATTCTGCAGTAACCATGGCAGTTGTGGCGGTCGGTCTTGCCGTTCCTCGCCCACGTGACGATGTGGTCGATCTCGGAGAACTCCGCCGGACGATGACACCCTGGCTGAGTGCACTCACGGTCCCGCGCCTTGATCAACCGAGCGAGCGAAGCCGGGGATCGATACTTGTCGGCACCGGCTTCCACCAACTGCCCGGAAGCTGAATCGGTGATCAACCGCGACCACGTCGACTCAGGATCCGACGCGATCTCTCGGACCAGCCAATCGGGGATGTTCCCATACCCGGCCAGGAAAGCCGGATCGTTCCGGGCACCGATCAAGGTCAGCAAGTCGACATAGACGTGGATGTGCGCCTTCGGCTTACCGTGACCGTCCTCGGCCAGCAGGCGCTCGGCGAACACATCGGCACGATGCTGGTCCAACGTCTTGGACTTGTCTTTGTCCCGCCGAGTGCGTGCCCCGCGGTCGAGTGAGGCATAGACGGAACTTGCCACCTCCGAGGGCAGATACCCGGAGATCGTGGACATGGTCTCGCCCTCATGTGCCAGCGACACATGCCGCAGCGCGCGCTTCTTAGCGGCCCGCTCGCGATACCCGTCCGGGTCGTACTTCTGCACCGCCCAAGCGACCGAACCACGAATCGCCCCAGGATCCCGGCCGGCCAGACGAGACGTCATGTGTTCATCGACCTGGGCCGCGATCCTGTCGGAGACCTCGCGGGTGAGCTGGGTGACTTTCGAGGCCTTGAAAAGGTCGATGTCGCCGCAGTCCAGTTTTGCCAACGTCTTCGGCAACCGCGATACCAAAGCGCAGGAGATCTCGAGCAGCAGAAAGGCTTGGTTGCGAGAGACCGAGAAGCGCAGAGCGACTTCCTCAGTCACCGATCTTCGCGAACCACCCGCTGCGGCGAACTGAGCTAGCCAGCGCACCTGACGGCCCTGCGCCTGCCGAAGCAAAACCTCTTCGGCGAAGGCGGACTCAAGAAAGCGTGCGGCTTCCGTTTTGCAGGCGGGAGAAGTTGTCATGTGTTGATCGTAGGCAAACGTGGCGTCGGCCACACTGTTCAAACTGAGAGGATCCTGAGAAAAGTCCTTGATGCTTCGCAAGGAATTCTTTCCGAACAGAAACTCATGCCGCGGAAGGAATCGAGTGATCAAGTCGGCGCGTGGTGTTCCGTCGCGGGCGATGCAGTGCGAGTTGAGCACGTCAGGGAAGCAAGCATCGGACTTCCGCGGCCGGCTCTTGTCAATGCTGGATGAGAGACTGCCAGGCGTCACCTGGAACACGAACCCCATCGAACAGATTTGCCAGACACGCCCTCAGTCCTCCACAGGCAGTAGCGCCCTCAGTCCTCCACGGGCTTCGTCCAGGCGACCTGGACCAGCCCCGTCCCGTGCCGCCGCGAAACCAGCACACCCCGACCGGCGGGTTGTGGCCCGGGCTTCACATCCCCGAGCAGCGCCCCCTCGTCCCGTGCGCCGGACATCACGAGGCCGGGTGACCCGAGTTCGCGAATCCGTTGCAGTACGGGCTCGAACAGCGAACGCCCCGCCCCGCCGCTCCCGCGCGCGATGATGAGGTGCAGCCCGATGTCCCGCGCCTGCGGCAGGAACTCCAGCAACGGCAGCAACGGGTTCCTGCCCACCGTCGCGACCATCTCGTAGTCGTCGACCAGGACGAACAGTTCCGGCCCGCGCCACCATGACCGGTTGCGCAACTGCTCCGGCGTGATGTCCGCGCCGGGGAGCCGGTTCCGCATGGCCTGCTGGCATTGCTCGACCAGCCCGGTCAGCGCGGTCTCGGAGCCCGCGTAGCCCAGCAGGTGCGACTCCGGCACCGCGCCGAGCATCCCGCGCCGGTAGTCGGCGACGATGATCGCGGCTTCGGTCGGCGAGTACTTCGCAACGATGCCCTGCGCGAGGGCGCGCAGCAGTGAACTCTTGCCGGATTCCACATCGCCGAAGGCCACGAAGTGCGGTTCGGTGGCGAAATCGAGGTACACCGGCCGCAGATTCGATTCCGCGATACCGAGGGTGATCTGCTTGCGCGGTCCGGCCTCCAGTGAGTCCAGCGGGACCTCCGGGGGCAGCAATCGCACCGCCGGTGCGGGCTTTCCCTGCCAGGCCGCGGCGATCCGCCGGTTCAGGTCGAGCCCACCTGCGCCCACCGTCTCCGGCCGCTGGTCCGAATCGATGCGGGGGAGCGCGGCGAGGAAATGCAGTTTGTCCGCCGTCAGGCCGCGCCCCGGTTTGTCCGCCGGGACGTTCTGCGCGATCTTGCGGTCGATCAGCGAGTCCGCCGGCTCACCGAGGCGCAGTTCGAATTTGGTGCCGATGGCGTCGCGCAGCGGCGCCCGCATGCCCATCCACTGGTTGATCGAGACGACGACGTGGATCCCGAACCCCAGACCGCGTGACGCCAGGCTGGTGATCTGCTCCTCCAGCTGTTCGTATTCCTGCCGGATCGTGGTCCAGTTGTCCACGAACAGGAAGACGTCGCCGAATTCGCGGTCCTCCGTGCTCTCGCGGAACTCCGGACGCCGCTGGCGGAACGTGGTGATCGACTCGATGCCGTTGGCGGCGAAGAACTCTTCGCGCTGTTCGAGCAGGGTCGTCAATTCCGCGACCACCCGGCGGCAGCGCTGGGCGTCGCGCCGCGTGGCGTAGCCGGACACGTGGGGCAGCCCGGCGACCGGCGCCAGCGCGCCGCCACCCATGTCCAGTACGAACAGCTGGACCTCTTCCGGCGTATGCGTGAGCGCGAGCATCGCGGCGATGTCGCGCATCAGCGTGCTTTTGCCGCTCTGCGGCGCCCCGACGATCAGCGCGTGCCCGGCGGCACCGGAGAAATCGGCCCACAGCATGTCGCGCCGCTGTTCGAAAGGCTTGTCCACCAGTGCGACCGGGATCATCAGCTTGCCGTTGCCGCCCCAGCCCAGCGGACACAGGCCCCGCGCGGGGTCTTCGCCGAGCGGCGGCAGCAGCTGGTCCAGCGTCGGCGGTTCGGCCAGCGGCGGCAGCCAGATCTGGTGTGCCTCCGGGCCTTTGCCCTCCAGCCGCGAGATCATCGCGCCGATGATCGTCTCCCCGGTGCCCTTTTCGACCGGTCCCTCCGCCTCGACGGTCACCGGGATCTCCACCGGCGCCAGCGTGAACGGCATCAACCCCAGACTCTGGCCGTCCTTGCGCACGATCTTGCTGCGTGGCGGCAGCTCACCCGAGACGTACGCCGCCTTGAGCCGGATCAGCGTGTCGTTGTCGGATTTCAGGTACGCCGAGCCCGGCACGGGTGGCAGCTGGTAGGCGTCCGCGACACCGAGGACAGCGCGGCTCTCCGACGCCGAGAACGTCCGCAGGCCGATCCGGTACGACAAATGCGAGTCCAGCCCGCGCAGCCGTCCCTCCTCCAGCCGCTGCGACGCCAGCAGCAGGTGGATCCCGAGACTCCGCCCCAGCCGCCCGATCGCGACGAACAAGTCGATGAACTCCGGCCGCGAGGACAGCAGCTCGCTGAATTCGTCGATGATCACCAGCAGCGACGGCATCGGCCGCAGGTTGACACCCGATTCCCTGGCCTTTTCGTAGTCCCGCACCGATGCGTAGTTCCCAGCCGCGTGCAGAAGTTCCTGACGCCGCAACAGTTCGCCGTTCAGCGCGTCCGCCATCCGGTCGACCAGCGCGAGATCGTCGGACAGGTTCGTGATGACGGCGCAGGTATGCGGCAGCCCGGTCATCCCGGCGAACGTCGCACCACCCTTGAAGTCGATCAGCGCGAGATTGAGCTTCTCCGACGAATGCGTGACGGCGAGCGCGGTGACCAGCGTCCGCAGCAGTTCGCTCTTACCGGACCCGGTCGCGCCGATGACCAGCCCGTGCGGGCCCATCCCGCCTTCGGCGGACTCCTTGAGGTCGAGGTCGACCGCCCTGCCGTCGGGGTTGACGCCCAGCGGGATCCGCAGCCGGTCGCGCGCGGACCGCGGTGCCCAGGTGACCGCGGTGTCGGTGTCGCGGGGGTCACCGATGCCGAGCAGCCCGGCCAGTCCGAACGTCGCCGACATCGGCGACTCGCTGACCACCGCGGACCCTTGGAACAACGGCGTCAGCATCCGCGACAGCGCTTCGGCGGCCCCGCGGTCCAGAGTGTCGGGTGTGCCGAGGAAACCGAGCCGCTGTTCGGTCCCGTCGCCGACGACCATCCCGAGTTGTTCCGGGCTCGTATGCAGGCTCAGCAGCCGTTCGGACGACACCGCGCGTGGCTGCTCCACGCCGATCTCGATCACGGTGACGCCGAGCCTGCCCTCCTCGGCGACCAATCGGGTGTCGCCGAGCGTGTGCCCGCCGTCCACGAGCACGACGATATGCGGCTGCTCAAGCCGGGAGTCCGGCCGCCTGCTGAACGGGGGCCGGTCACCGAGGTCGGGACCGAGCAGATCGGCGAGCTTCCCGGAGCCGGCGTCGACGAGACGGCGCGGTCCGGCCGCGTCGGCGGCGGTGGAGGCCACATGCGGCAGCCATTTCGCCCATTCCCAGTCGTGCAGCCGGTCGTCCTTCACACACAGCGCGATCCGCAGATCGGCAGGCGAATGGAAGGTCGCGAGCTGGGTCAGCACCGCCCGCGCGGTGCCGAGTGTGTCCGGACGGCGGCCGGACAGCGTGACCTGCGCGAACGACCGCAGCGATACCGCGACCGGGAGACCGTCGACCGTCGAGTAGGTCCGGATGAAGTGCTTGAGGTTCGTCGAACACACCGGGTCGAGGTCTTCCAGCGGCACGGTCTGCGGCGCCTTCAACGGCGTCGCGAGCCGCTGCGGCCCGGTCCCGACGCGGACCTGCGCGAACTGCGAGTCGGACCGGCGGCGGTCCCACAGTCTCCCCGTCTCGACATACGCCCACAGATCCGCCGGATCGGGCTGCAGTGCCGCCATGGCCGCGCGCTGGTTGTCCGCGATGTCGCGGACCTGTCCGCGCAGACCGGTCAGATAACGCTGGTAGTCCCGGCGTTCCTCGTTGATCTGCGCCTTCTTCGCGGCACCACCGCGGCCGAGTGACATCACCACCATGCCCACCATCGCGGTGAGGAACAACGCACCGAAGATGTACGTCATCACCCCGCCGTCGCGTCCGATGTAGACGAACGACATGGCGCCCATGCCGAGCATCATCGGCATGAACATCAGCAGCTGCATGGCTCCGCCGCCAGCGCCCTTCGGCAGCATCGGCGGGGACTGCAGGACGATTTCACCGGGCTGCTCGCCCAGAGCCGGCAGGCGGTCGCGAGTGGCGCTCATCAGGGTCTTTCTGGCCGCTTGTGGGTAATCCTGCCGATCATTCTGGCCACTCGTACCGCCGTCGCGGTGGGTACTTTTGCCGTCCGCTCGCGTCTGGTGGCGAACTTACGCTGCTGGAACAGGCGCAGACGTGGGGGAACGAGAAAAGGAGAACCATGGTCGGCACGGGCGAGTACCGGGCGGAGCCCGAGGCCATGCGCTCGGCGGTCGGGAACCTGGGCGGCATCATCATGCAGGGCATCAACGTCGTCGCCGACCTCGAACGCACCGTCCTCCAGCCGATGTCGTTCGCCACCTTCGGCAGCGCGGTGGCGGCGGCGAACACCGCCATGCAGAGCCAGCAGGTGGTCGCGGTCCGCACCCTGCTGCAACTGCTGCAGCAGATCAACGGCTTCATCAAGAGCAGCGCCGACGCCTATCAGGCCGCGGACGAAGCGGTCGCCGGCGGTTACGGCGGGCGCCCCGGTGGCGGCGCGGGGTCGACGTCGTCGATCTGGGGGAATTCGCACGCGTCCGAACTGGCGACGCTGGCCATCAACGACAGCGCCGGGAGCAACGGTGAGCCGTCGTCGGTGGGCAACGTCCTGCGTTACCTGGGGGACGCGCGGCTGGGGCAGCTCGGCGACCACCCGATCACCGACGCGCGGTTCCATGGCGTCTCGGACTTCAACGACTGGCTGGCCGGTGACGCCGACAACCAGGCGCGGGTCGGGGTCATCGAGGTCTACGCCGGTACCGCGCGCAACTTCGGCGACGTGCCGGGCGGTGTGCACGGTGGCGACGTCGTCGTGGTCGAACCGCTCCTGTTCTCCGACAGCAAGCCGATCATCGCCATCGCCGGAGAAGGCGGGCAGCTCTACAACCACGGACTGATCGACGCGGAGATCAACGGCCTGGCGAAGGTCAGCGTCTACCGCCCGGCGTCCGTCTGACTTCCGGCCTGAGGAGCGAGGTTCCATGCTGACTTACCCGAATTCCAGTGCGATGGACGCCACGGCGTCTTCGGGCGGGCCGATCACCATTCTGCCGCAGATCCTCACCGGGCAACCGGAGCAGATCGCGAAGCATGTGCTCGAGGTGCTCAAGAAGGCCAACGAGTTCCTCACCATGTACAACGAGGTGACGAAGGCCGCCGAGCAGCTGGGCAAGATCTGGTCCGGCGGCGCGTCGGACTCCGCGCTGAAGAAGATCACCGACTCCCTGAACTCGCTGACCAAGATCATCCAGGTCGTGCAGAAGGGCGCCGAGCTGCTCGGCATCGCCGGGACACTGGTCAAAACCGCACAGACGGCCTACAAAGCGGTGGTCTCGGCGGTGAACCCGACGGTCGCTGGCCTGATGTCGAATCCGTGGACCTACGGTGCCGCTGTCGCGCTTTCCACCGCCACCAGTGCTTCGCTGCGCGCGTTCATCACCGCGATCGGCGCGTTGCTGAAGGCGCTCGGTGTCGTCGACCTCGCCAACCAGATCACGCAGATCGCCACCGTCATCGGCGAGGTCCAGAAACTGTTCGGGCACAGCGATTCCGGCAACGGTTCGGCGGGTAACGCGGCCGTCTCCGGTACGCCGGTCACCAACCCGCAGGCGCCGGGTTCGGTCGCCAGCGGCGCGGGACAGGCCGCCGTCGGCGGCTCCGGTGGTGGCGCGGGTGGCGGCTCGGGCTCCAGCGGCTCGGGCTCCGGCGGCTCGGGTTCCGGTGGTTCCGGTGGTGGGACGACGCCGGGCGAGACCCCGCCGTTCACCCAGTACCGGCCGCCCGCGCTGGGTGGCGGTTCGCAGGGAAACTGGCCGGGTGGCGCCGACTCCTGGATCCCGGTGGACAGACCGTCCGGCGGCTCCGGCGGTGCCAACGGCTCCCTGCCCGGTGCGGGCAACGGGAATCAGGTCACCATCACCACCGACCTGAGCACCGGCCGCTCGACCGTGCAGGCACCGGGCGGGCAGGACATCGATATCGACATCGACATGAACTACGGCGGCAAGCACTTCGAACAGCACGTCGACATCGACGTGGATAACGCTGTCGCGGATTCACCGGCGAAGGGCAGGTAGACCGTGTCGGGGAGCGGTGTGGTCGACGCGTCGGGCGTCGTCAGCTCGATACTGTCGAGCTACCGGCGGCTCGTGGTCGAGTACCAGCGACGGGTCACCGGTGACCCGTCGGCGCTGAACGCGGCCGGGCAGCGGTGTGGTGAGCGGGCTTCGACGGTTTCCGGCCGGGCGGACGAAATCGGCAAGGCGGCGAAGGCGCTCAACGCGTCCTGGGAGGGCGACGCCTACACCGCGTTCGCCACCGCCGCGGCGAAACTGAGCCAGGAACTCGGTGAGATCGGCACGAAGCTGACCGGCCAGTCAAACCGGCTGCGGGCCGGTGCGCAGGCACTGCGAGGCGCACGGTCCTGTGTGGACTCGATTCTCGCGCAGTTCGACCAGTACGCCGCCCAGCTCACCAGCCAGGCGCGGACGGCGAACGCGAACGCGGTCAACGCGTTCATCTCCGCCGCCCGGCAACTCGGCGAACGCGCTGTGCGGGCCGCTCAGGAGATCGCCGACGAACTGAGTGAGGAACTCGCGCGGCTGTTCCCGCCGGAGGGCACCGGCCGGATCGAGCACGAACTCGGCAAATGGGGCCGCGGTCCGCTGTACTGGCTCAACGGTGACGCGCTCGACGGCCGCAAGCGGCCGCGCTCGCATCCTTCTTGGTTCGGCAATTCCGGCTGGAAGAAGCTCACCTGGGACGGTCTCGAAGGCACCCGCGCCCCGCGTGCGGGCGACACCCCGTTCGGCAGGCCGAAGCCGGAAGGCTTGCGTGACAAGGCCTGGAACAGCACCGAGATCACCTATGCCAAGTGGAAGCAGGAGCAGGACGGCTTCACCCCGGGATGGGACGCCAAGGTCTCCTCGCAGGGCTGGGATCTCAAGGCGTCCGGGCACGCCGAACTGGCCGCCTTCAAGGAAGAACTCGAAGGCAAGAAGGAATGGGGCGTCGCTTCGGGCAGCGCCAAGGGGACCGCGTTCGTCGGCGGCGAGGTGAACGGTTCGCTGCAGGCAGGCGCGCACGGTATCGGTGTGCACGCCAACGCCTTCGTCGGCGGCAAGGTCGAAGGCGAACTCGCCGCGGACGTCGCGGGTATCGGCGTCGGCGCGAGCGGCACCCTCCAATATGGACTCGGCGCGCAGCTCGACGGCCAGGCCGTCTACGACGCCGGGCATCTCAAGGTCAACTTCAAGGCGGGTGTCGCGCTCGGTCTCGGTGCCGGGCTCGGCGCGAAGATCGACATCGACCTGCCGAAGATCGCGGACACCGCCGGCGAGTACGGTGGCGCGGCCGTCGACGCGGTGAGTGGTGCGGCCGGCCAGGCGGCCGACGCCGTCGGCGAGGCATGGGACGACGCGATCTCCTACGTGGGCACGTGGTGACAGGGATGAGCGAAGCGATGGCGCAGGACCGGGTTTCCCTCCCGCTCGGCTTCGACATCCCCGAGGGCTGGGTGCCGGTCGATCCGGCGTCCGTCGGTGCCGAGGGCGCGGTCTTCGTCGCCGTGCACTCCGGGCCCGCGGAGGAGTTCACCCCCAACATCACCTTGAGCGTCGGGCAGCGGCCGGACCAGGCGCAGATCACCGACATCGCCGACGAGGCCGTCGAACGGCTCGGCCGGACCATGGCGGCGCTCGAAGTGGTGCGGCGCAAGGTGATCGGCACTCCGGTCGCGCCGGGGGTGACGCAGGTGCTGCGTATCCGCACCGGCGAAGGGCAGGATCTCGTACAGACACAGGTGCAGCTGACCGTGCCGGGGGCGAGCCCTGCCGAGCGGCTGATCCTCGAAATCGCCTGCACCGCAGCACCCGAGGCGGCACGCCGTCTCGGCGACGACTTCCGGCGGTTCGTGGGCAGCGTCCACGTCCGGTGAGGATTTCACCGCAGATGAAGGAGAAGATTCGTGACCACCGACCCCTACGCCATGCCGGATATGGACGAGTTGCTGGACCAGGTCCGCAAACAGACCGAAGAGGTGCAGCGCATCCAGCGTTCGGTCGAGGCGATGGAGGTCAAGGCGCACTCGCGGCAGAACGAGGTCACCGTTGTGCTGCGTGGTGACGGCCGCTTCACCTCGATCGACATCGACCCGCGCGCACTGCGTCAGTACGACGCGCGCAACCTCTCGGAGATCGTGCTGGAGGCGGTCAACAACGGGCTGCAGAAGCTGGCCGAGGCCAGCAGCGCGAAATTCGCCCCGGTCATCGAGTCCGCCAAGTCGATCGAAGCATGACCGCCGCGATCGCGGGCTCCACCCGGCGCGTCACGGTGGTGACACCGAGGGCGCGTGTGGACGTGGCGCTGCCGCAGCAGAGCACGTTCGCCGAACTCGTCCCGCAGCTCGTGCGGCTCGCGGGCGCGTCGGGGCAGGCGTCGGCCGAGCATCCGGGGTGGGTGTTGTCGCGGCTCGGCGGCGCACCACTCGCGCTCGGCCTCACGGTCGCCGCGGCGCAAGTGCGTGACGGGGAAGTACTGCATCTGACCCCGCGGGAACGCCCGCGGGGTCCGCTGCTGTTCGACGACGTCGTCGATTCGATCGCCAGTGTCGCCGAATCGGGCACGGGCCGCTGGGGGCCGGGGGTCGCGCGCAGGGCGGGCATCGTCGCGTCGGTGGTGCTGCTGCTCGCCGGTGGCGTGCTGGTGCAGGCGGCCGCGGCAGGCAGCGTGCTGGCGCCGATCGGGACCGGGCTGCTCGCGCTGGTACTGGTCCTCGGCGGCGGCGCGCTGAGCCGCGCGTACGGCGACGCCGAGGCCGGTGCCGCCGGCGCGCTCGCCGGTGTCGGCGCGGCGTTGCTAGCCGGGATGTCGATCCTGTCGCCGCATCCGCTGTTCTCGCTGTCGGCAGGGCCGCTGGCCGCCGGACTGGCCGTCGTGACCGTCTACGGCGTGATCGCGGCCGTCTCGGTGGCGGACCGGCTGCCGTGGTTCGTCGCGGTCACCGTGTCGGCCGGGCTCGGCGCGATCACCACCGCCATCGTCCTGCTGGCCGACGTCCGCACGGTCTCGGCGGCCGCCGTGGTCGCCGTGGTGGCGACGGCGCTGGCCGCGGTGGCGCCGATGATGGCGCTGCGGCTCGGCAGGCTGCCGCTGCCACGGGTGCCCGACGACATGGACGCCTTCCGCGCCGACGAGGACCCCTCACTCGGCGAGGACATGGTCGGCGGGACCACGTACGCGCAGGCGTTGCTGACCGGACTGCTCGTCGCGCTCGGGCTCACCGTCGTCGCCGCGTGCGTTGTCCTCGCGTCGTCCGGCGGGGCTTGGGAAGCAGGCCTGTGCGCGCTGCTGGGCCTGGCGCTGATGCTGCGCTCACGTGCTTTCGCCGGCCGTTCGCAGCGGCTCGTGCTGATCGGCTTCGGTGCGGCGGCACTGGCGGCGGCCGGTTTCTGGCTCGCCGCGGGCGGGCCGCGTTCGTTCGTGTTCGGCGCCGGGTGCACCGTCGTCGTCGCGGCGGGCGTTTGCCTCACCTACGCGACGCGGGTCGCGAAGGGACGCCGTTCTCCTTACTGGGCAAGGACTCTCGATATCGTCGAGTTCCTGGTGCTGCTCTCGCTGATCCCGTTCGTCGGCATGATCGCCGGTGTCTACGAGGCTGTGCGCGGCTGACCCCCTCCGCGATTAGTCCTCTAGTTGCGGTCCTTGCGCGTGCAAGTACCGCAACTAGAGGACTAAACGCGGAGTGGGGGCAAGGGACCTAGTGACGTTACGTCCGTGAAGGACTCCTTCCCTACCCTCAGAGAGGAAAGGAGGCCTTCACGGACCGTCCCCTCAGTCCTCCAGCGCCAGCGGCAGGGTCCGCCGGACCGCCGCCGCGTGTCGTCCATGTAGCGGGGTCACCGCGATTCCGCCGGGCCGCACCGGCTCCGTCCCCGGCCGTCCGCCGACCCGGATGGTCACCTCGGACTTCTCGCGTCCGCCGGGAGTCCGGCCGAGCGTGTACGAAGTCGCGGTGAAAGCAGCGCCGGGCACGTGAAGATCCAGTGTCCGCGCGAGATCCCGCTCCGACCGCGGCCGGTAGCAGACCTGCGACGCGCCACCCCAGTCCCACGAACGCCAGCCGTTCACCGGCGCGTCCTGTCCGCTGCCGAGTGCGACGCGGAGTTCCTCGGCCAGTTCGCCCGCTTCGAGCACAGTGCTTTCGAATCCGGCTTCGGCCAGTGATCCCATCAGTGACAGCGCCGCGCAGGCGGTGCTCCGCAACGCTCCCAGCTCCCCGCCGCCCCTGGCCAGCGCCGCGATCGGCGCGTCCTCGGGGCGATACCGCACGGCGAGCCAGCGGACCCGCAGCACCGACTGTCCATTGGGGACGGTCCAGGTCAGCAGTTGCGCGCTGGACAACGGGATCCCGGTACTCCGGTAGGCCTCGCGCAGGATGCCGGCCAGCACGTCCGGGCCGGGCGGGACGGCGCCGACGGTGAGCCGCACGATGGCGCTCCAGCCGTCACCGACCTCGGCGACGCCGAAGCGGTTGCCCGCGCGGTCGACGTGCTGGCGCACCCGGACGGGACCGGCCAGCCGGTGCAGTGGATCGGGCACCTTACTCTTGTCGCGGCGCTTCAGCCGGTATCCGGCCCAGGTGAGCAGCCAGCCCGCGGGATGGCGCCCGGCGAAGCGGATCGACGTCGTGAGCACGAGAACGGCGGCCACGGCGGTAATGCTGATCCACGCGGCCCGCGGAACGCCGTCGACGGTGAAGGCCAGCAGGACGGCGATCCCGGCGATCTCCCACACAGCCGCTTGCAGCGGGCGGATGGGCAACAGCCAGGGCAGTGGCGCCGCACCCGCGGTGCCGCCATCGGCGGCCTGGCGGGGCGTCGCGGGCGCCGGGGCTTCAACCGACAAGGAATTCCCCTCCTCCGTGCACCCGCACGACGGTAATCGTGTCCCGCACGGGGGAGGGGCGTAAAAATTACCCTCACCGCGAACCTGGGCGGAACCTAACGTGATGAGCCTTCGGACGGGTGGGTACGAACGGCGGGGGACGGGAGCGTGTGGACGCAGCGGGACCAGATCCAGGCCTACCAATTCCTCCGCAGGAGGCTGGTGTCGGCACTGGTCTCGGCGGACGCCAACCATCCCGTGGCCCCGAGCCGCAGGCTGGTCATCGGCACCCTGTGCGGCCTCGGCGCGGCACTGCTGGTCACCGCCGTATTCGGCGTGATCGGCCTGCTGAAACCCTCCGGCGGTAAGGACTGGCTGGCGGGTGGCAAGGTGATCGTCGAGGAGAACACCGGCGCGCGGTACATCCTCGGCCAGGACGGCGCACTGCATCCCGTGCTCAACTACGCCTCGGCGCGGTTGCTGGCTGGCGGCAACGGTGACGCCACCGTGACCGTCCCGCCGGACAAGCTCGCGAAGGCGCCGCGCGGTGCCCAGATCGGGATCCCCGGCGCCCCTGATTCCCTGCCCACGGCCGCGGCGCTGGTCGGCACGCAGTGGACCAGTTGCTCACGCACGACGCAGGACGCCCCCGCGTCGGCCGAACCCGCGACGACCCTGCTGCTCGGCGCACCCGCGTCCGGCGTCGACCTGCCGAGGGATCAGGCCATCGTCGTTCGCGTCCCCGAGGGAGAGCGTTTCCTCGTGACGGCCGGGCGCCGCTACAAGCTCACCGCGGACGCCGCCGCGGCTTTGCAGTTCGACAGCTATCCGGCGATCGCGGTGTCGTCTCGGTGGATCGGCACCGTCGCCGCCGGACGCGACCTGGCCTACCGCGCCGTCGAGGACGCCGGTCGGCCCGGCCCGCGGGTCGGCGGCACCCAGACGAAAGTCGGTTCCGTACTCGGCGTCGTCGACGCGATGGCGTCACCCAACGACGCGACGACGTACTACCTCGTCCGCGCCGAAGGGCTCGAACCGATCGGCCAGACCGAGGCGAGCCTGCTGATCAACACGCCGGAGAACGCGGCCGCCTACCCGGGCGTCCCGGCCCCGGTCGCGGTGCGCGCGGCCGACGTCGCCGCGGTGCCGAAGGTCGGCGCGCCGAGGGCGGGCGGAGCCGATCCGGCGGACTACCCGGACCGGATCCCGCGAAAAGCACCCGTTACCGGACAGTCCGTGACGCTATGCGCACAGGGTTCTCGAATCGTTATCGCCGCGCAGGTCCCGTTGCCGCAAGGTGCGAAGGCGATACCGGTGACGGCGCGGACGGACGCGTTGGTCGCCGACGAGGTTTTCGTGCCTCCATCGGGAGGTGCGGTGGTGACGGAATCCGGTTCCGGCACGGTCTACGTCGTGACCGACACGGGGCTGAAGTACCCGGTGGCGAGCAGTGAGGCACTCGCCTCCCTCGGGTACGGCCAAGCCGAACGGTTGCCGGTTCCGAATGGGTTGCTGGCATTGGTGCCACGAGGGCCCGCGCTGGATCCGGCGCTGGCCGGGCGCACGGTATCGGCGACGGGTGGGACGGGGTGAGCGGAACGGTGCGGATGATCCAGGACAGGCCGGTGACGGACCGCGTCAACGTCGCGGTGATCGAAGACCATCCGTTGTACCGGCACGCGGTCGTCCGGGTGCTCAGCGAGGCACCGGACATCGAACTCGGCGCGGTCGTCGATTCGGTCGCCCGGTTCCACGTCCACCAGCAGCCGCCCGGCAGCGTGGTGCTGCTCGACCTCGGCCTGCCGGGGATCGCCGGCGCCGCGGCCGTGTTCCAGGTGTGCGAGCTGGGACATCACGTGCTCGTGGTGTCGGCGCAGGCGGAATCCGAGCAGGTGCTCGGCGCGATCGCCGCCGGGGCAAAGGGTTTCCTGTCCAAGGATGTCGACGTCGACGAGCTGCTGATCGCGATCAAGACGGTCGCGCAGGGCCGGGCCTACGTTTCCGCGGTGGTGGCCGGAATGATCATCAAGGACAACGCCGACCGCCCCGCGCCGGCCCCGGACGTCGCGCTCTCCGCGCGGGAGAAACAGGTCCTGCGGCTGGTCGCGGCGGGCGAACGCGACGTCGACATCGCCCGCATCCTGGGGATCGGGGTCCGGACGGTTCGTGGCTACCTGGACCGGATCCGTGACAAACTCGGAGAAAGAAGGCGGGCCGGTCTGGTCCGCAAGGCCATCCAGCTCGGGCTCGCGTCTCCGCCGGAGGTGCCCGGGCCGTCGCGGCCGGTCGTGCCCCGCGACGACGTGGGCGGATTCGAAGGACGCCGGTGAACGCAGACGAGCAGCAGCCGAAACGCGGCACGCCGATCAATGTCGGGGTGATCGAAGACCATCCGCTGTACCGGGACGCCGTCGCGCGTGTCCTCACCGAAGCACCGGACATCGAGCTGGGTGCCGTCGCCGACTCGGTCGCGCGGTTCGCCGTGCAGGAACAGCCGCCCGGCAGCGTCGTCGTCCTCGACCTCAAGCTGCGCGGCGTCCAGGACGCCGCGGCCGTGCTCGAAGTGGGGCAGATGGGGCACAAGGTGCTCGTGGTGTCCGCGCACGCCGAACAGCCCGAGGTGCTGGGTGCCATGCAGGCCGGCGCGAAAGGCTTCCTGTCCAAGGACGTCGACGGCGACGAACTCCTGCGCGCCATCCGCACCATCGCCGACGACAACGCGTACGTGTCGCCGACCCTCGCCGGAATGATCATCCAGGACAGCGAAGACCGGCACGCCGGACCGAAGATCGTTCTGTCGGAACGGGAAAAGCAGGTCCTGCGGCTGGTCGCGGCTGGCGAACGGGACGTCGACGTCGCCGAGATCCTGAACATCAGCGTGCGGACGGTGCGGTCCTACCTCGACCGGATCAGGGACAAGACCGGGGAGCGCCGCCGGGCCGGTTTTGTGCGAGTGGCGATTCGCGAGGGGCTGCTGCGCTGACGGTTCGGCCGGAGGGATCGCCCTAGAGCTTCGGGCCCGAGAAGTTCACCCGCAGTGTGTACACCGAACTCGTCGCCGTGACGAACAGGTCGTTCCGCCGCGGCCCGCCGAAGGTCAGGTTCGAGCAGACCTCCGGCACCCGCAGCTTGCCGATCCGCGTCCCGTCCGGCGCGAAACAATGCAGCCCGTCGTGCGCGGCCGCCCACACCCGGCCTTCGGTGTCCAGGCGCACGCCGTCGAAAACCCCCGCGTCACAGGTCGCGAAGATCTCACCACCGGAAAGCGACCCGCCGGATACCGAGAAAACCCTGATGTGACTGGGATTCTGCCGCGTGTCGACGATGTAGAGCAGTGACTCGTCCAAGGAGAACGCGAGTCCGTTCGGGCGCGAGAAGTCGTCGGCGACGACACGCACGGAGCCGTCCACCGGGTCGGCGCGGTAGACGTGACAAGCCCCGATCTCGCTTTCGGCCTGATGTCCTTCGTAGTCGCTCTCGATTCCGTAGCTGGGGTCGGTGAACCAGATCGCGCCGTCCGAGGCTTCGACGACGTCGTTGGGGCTGTTGAACCTCTTGCCCTGGTAGGTCTCGGCGAGCACGGTGGTCGAGCCGTCGTGTTCGGTGCGTGTCACCCGGCGGCCGCCCTGTTCGCAGCTGACGAGCCTGCCGAGGCGGTCGACCGTATGCCCGTTGTGGAATCCGGCGGGCTCGCGGAACACGCCGACGGCGCCGGTGGTCTCGTCCCACCGCAGGACACGGTCGTTCGGGATGTCGCTGAAGACCAGGTACCGGCCCGCCGGGAAATAGGCGGGCCCCTCGGTCCATCGGCAGCCGGTGTGCAGCCGTCGCATCCATTCGTCGCCGTTGACGCGGCCGAACCTCTCGTCGAGGACCTCGAAGTGTGCCTTGACCTGGTCCATGAAACCCCCCAGTAGTCAGAATGTCATCTAGTAATCATCATGAACTGCCGAACCTGATACGGTCAAGCCATGGATGACGTGGATCGCCTGCTGCTCACCGAGCTGCAGCAGGACGCGACGCAGGCGTACGCCGCGCTCGGCAAGGCGGTCGGGTTGTCCGCGGGCGCCGCGCACGAGCGGGTCCGCAAGCTGCGGGACCATGGCGTCATCCGGCGTACGACCGTCGAGGTCGATCCGGCGGCCGTCGGCCGCGGGGTGATGGCGTTCGTGCTGGTCGAGGCCAACTCTTGGATGGGTGATTCGCCGACCAAGGCGGCGCTGGAGGCGTTGCCGGAGGTCGTCGAGGCACACGTCATCGCGGGTCCGGCGTCGCTACTGGTGAAGGTGCGCACGCCGACCACCGAGGAACTGCAGGCGTCACTGCGCAGGCTGTACGCCATCGAAGGCGTCACCGGGACGCAGACGATCGTGGTGCTCGAGTCCTTCTTCGAGCGCCCCGTGGACGCTAAAGGCGACGGTTCGCCAGCGCGCCCGTCACCGCCCGAGCCTTCCCGCTGACCGCCGGATCCACGTCGACGACCAGCGTCTCCGGTCCGGCACCCAGCTGCGCGTGGACCCGCCCGAAGCCGTCGGACACCGTCGAGAACCCGATCCCGGTCGGTGCCTTCGGGTTCACCTGGGTCCCGCTCGCGGCCGGGTCGGCCTGTCCGCAGCCCAGCACCCAGCAGCCGGAGTCGAGTGCGCGGGCCCGCACCAGAACCTCCCACTGCTCGCGTTTGCCCTCGCCCGCACCCCAGGACGTCGGCACGAGGACGACGTCCGCGCCGTCGTCGGCCAGCTTCCGGAACAGCTCGGGGAAACGGAGGTCGTAACAGGTCGCGACGCCGAACGTGACCCCCTCGACCTCGAAGGTCACCGGCGTGGTCCCTGGCGCGACCGTGTCGGATTCGGCGAACCCGAACGCGTCGTACAGATGGATCTTGTCGTAGCCGAGGTGATGTCCGCCGCCGGTGACGAGCAGCGTGTTGCTCACACGTCCATCGGGTGACGGCGTGAACATGCCCGCGACGATCACGACGCCGTGCTCCTCCGCGATGGACGCCACAGTGGACGCCCACGGTCCGTCCAAAGGTTGCGCGAGCGGTTTCAGCGGGACACCGAAGCGCGCCATGGCCGCTTCGGGGAAGACGACGATCCGCGCGCCGTCGGCCACCGCGGCGGCCACGCCCTCGCGAATCAGCTTCAGGTTCGTTTCGGGATCCTCGGCCGCTGTGAGCTGGCACAACCCGATCCGCGGCACGGCGGCCTCCCTCATCGTGGGATCGCTGGTCACCACCCCAGTGTGCCTGCTCGGGGCGATCGGGCCACCTCGTACCCTTGAGTCATGCTGAACCGTACCGACCTGCGTGGACAGGTCCCGTCCGTTGCCGAACTCAGGAGCACGCTCCCGCGTGCCGAGTACGACGTGGACGCGGCACTGCATCACGTACGGCCGGTGGTCGAGGCCGTCCGCGATCGCGGCGTCGAGGCGGTTCTCGAGTACACCGAGAAGTTCGACAAGGTCCGTCCGGCGGGGGTGCGCGTCGCCACCGCCGAGCTCACCAGCGCACTGGAGAACCTGGACCCGGCCGTCCGCGAGGCGCTGGAGGAGTCCATCCTCCGCGCCAGGAAGGTCCACGGTGACCAGCGCCGCCAGGACGTCACCACCGACGTCGTCGACGGCGGCACCGTCACCGAACGCTGGATCCCGGTGGAACGCGTCGGGCTGTACGCACCGGGCGGGCTCGCCGTGTACCCCTCGACGGTGGTGATGAACGTCGTCCCGGCGCAGATCGCCGGTGTCGGCACGCTCGTGCTGGCCTCGCCGCCGCAGGCCGCGTTCGGCGGCCTGCCACACCCGACGATCCTGGCCGCCGCCGCGCTGCTGGGCGTCGACGAGGTGTGGGCGGCCGGCGGGGCGCAGGCCGTCGCGCTGCTCGCGTACGGCGGCACCGACACGGACGGTTCCGTGCTGGAGCCGGTCGACACCGTCACCGGACCCGGCAACATCTATCTCACCGCGGCCAAGCGGCTGCTGCGCGGCATCATCGGCATCGACTCCGAGGCGGGCCCGACCGAGATCGCGATCCTCGCCGACGAGACGGCCGACCCGGTGCACGTCGCCGCCGACCTGATCAGCCAGGCCGAGCACGACCCGCTCGCCGCGAGCGTGCTGGTCACCACGTCCGAGGAACTCGCCGACGCGGTCGACAAGGAAGTGAGCGTGCGCGCGGCCGCGACCAAGCACGCCGAGCGTGTGGCGGAAGCCTTGGGCGGCAAGCAGTCCGGTGTCATCCTGGTCTCCACCGTTGACGATGGCATCCGTGTCGTCGACGCGTACGCCGCGGAACACCTGGAGATCCAGACGGCGGACGCGCGTTCGGTGGCGGCCCGTATCCGCAACGCGGGTGCGATCTTCGTCGGGGCGTACGCGCCTGTCTCCCTTGGTGATTACTGCGCCGGGTCGAACCACGTCCTGCCAACCGGCGGATTCGCGCGGCACTCGTCCGGCCTTTCGGTGCAGAGCTTCCTCAAGGGTGTGCACGTCGTCGACTACAGCGAAGACGCGTTGCGCGAGATCGCCGGCCGCGTCGTCGCGCTGGCCGACGCCGAGGACCTGCCCGCGCACGGCGAGGCCATCACGGCGCGGTTCGAGGGGGAGCGGGCATGACCATCGGCCAGGAGATCACGCTCGACGCGCTCCCGCTGCGGGAGGACCTACGGGGCAAGACCCCGTACGGCGCACCGCAACTGGACGTGCCGATCCGGCTCAACACCAACGAAAACCCGTACCCGCCGCCGGACGCGCTGGTGGCCGACGTCGCCGAGGCCGTCCGCGCCGAGGCCGCGTCACTGCACCGCTATCCGGATCGCGACGCCGTCGCGCTGCGGCAGGACCTCGCGGACTACCTCGCGGTGTCCACCGGTGTGCTCCTCTCGGAGTCGAATGTCTGGGCCGCCAACGGATCCAACGAGATCCTGCAGCAGATCCTGCAGGCCTTCGGCGGTCCTGGCCGATCGGCGCTGGGCTTCGAGCCGTCGTACTCGATGCACCCGATCATCTCGGCAGGCACTCGCACCGACTGGCTTCCGGTGCCGCGCCGCGACGATTTCTCGCTGGACACCGGGAAGGCCGCCGCGCTGGTGCGCGAACGCCGTCCGGACATCGTCTTCGTGACCAGCCCGAACAACCCGACCGGCGGATCCATCCCGTTCGGCGAGCTGCGCGGACTGCTCGAAGCGGCGCCGGGCATCGTCGTGGTCGACGAGGCGTACGCGGAGTTCTCGTCGCAGCCGAGCGCCGTCGAGCTGATCGAGGAGTACCCGGCCCGGCTCATCGTTTCGCGCACGATGAGCAAGGCGTTCGCGTTCGCCGGCGGGCGGCTCGGCTACCTCGCGGCCGCGCCCGCGATCGTCGACGCGCTTCAGCTGGTGCGGCTGCCGTACCACCTCTCGACGCTCACGCAGGCCGCCGCACGAGCGGCCTTGAGGCACGCGGACGCCACCCTCGCTTCGGTCGCGAAACTCGCCGCCGAACGCGACAGGGTAGCGGAATCGTTGCTGGGCTTGGGATTCACGCCGGTCCCGAGCGACGCGAACTTCATCCTTTTCGGACGGTTCGCGGACGCGCCCGCGACCTGGAAGTCCTATTTGGACAACGGTGTACTGATCAGGGACGTCGGCATCGAAGGGCATCTGCGGGTGACCATCGGGACGCCGGAAGAGAACGACGCCTTTCTCGAGGCCAGCAAGGAGGTGCCGCGATGAGTCGCGTCGGCAAGGTGGACCGCACCACCAGGGAATCGTCCATTTCGGTCCAGCTCGACCTGGACGGCACGGGGCAGGTGGAGATCAGCACCGGTGTCCCGTTCTACGACCACATGCTCACCGCATTCGGCGTGCACGGCTCGCTCGACCTCAAGGTGGAGGCGACCGGTGACGTGCACATCGACGCGCACCACACCGTCGAGGACACCGCGATCGTGCTCGGCCAGGCACTGCGGCAGGCACTCGGCGACAAGAGCGGTATCCGCCGGTTCGGCGACGCCTGGATCCCGATGGACGAAACCCTCGCGCACGCCGCGATCGACGTCTCCGGGCGCCCGTACTGCGTGCACCTCGGCGAGCCGGAGCAGTTCACCAGCTTCACCATCGGCGGGAACTACCCGTTCGTGCTGACGCGACACGTATTCGACTCGCTGTCGTTCCACGCGCAGATCGCGCTGCACGTGCGTGTACTGCACGGCCGGGACCCGCACCACATCGCCGAGGCCGAGTACAAGGCCGTCGCGCGCGCCCTGCGCGCGGCGACCGAACCGGACCCGCGGGCAGGCGGGATCCCTTCCACGAAGGGCGTCCTCTAGTTGCGGTCCTTGCGCGTGCGACTACCGCAACGTGGCACGCGAGTTGCGGCTTCAAGCACGCGAGTTACGGCTCTGAGCACGCGAGTTACGGCTTTAAGCACGCGAGTTACGGCTTTAAGCACGCGAGTGTGGTGCCGCGCCACCCCAGGCACCACCTCGCCCGAAGGCGCCACCTTTGCCTTACTCCTCAATAGAACCCGAAACGCCACTCACGACCCCCGAAACCCGGCGGGACGGCAGTGTGGCAGGGTGACGGCGTGAGCAACTCGACCATCGCCGTGCTGCTGTTCGCGCTTGGCGGCTTCCTGATCGGCGGCGTCTACGCGACCTGGAAGAGCGTCAAGTTCATCGCCGTCGTGCTGGGCCTCGGCGCGCTTCTGGCGATCGGCGGCGCCATCGCCTGGCTGGCGTAGGACAGCCGCCCGGTAAATCGCGTGCGCGCCGGGACACCGGCGGCCATGCTTCCCGGCATGTCCACGAACCCGCGCTCGGTCGCCGAAGTCGTCCGGCTCCAGCGATCGGGCAGCCGCGTCAAGTTCCTCTTCTTCTGGGGACACCAGCCCCGGCGTGACGCCGCGATCGGGCCGGAGTGCTTCAGTCAGTGGTGGTCGGCCCGGTTCACCGTGAACGGCGAAACCTTCGCGACTGCCGAGCACTACATGATGTGGCGCAAGGCGATCCTGTTCGACGACGTCCACAACGCGGCACGAATCCTCAAAGCCCGGCACCCGCGCGAGGCCAAGGCGATGGGGCGCGAAGTACGGGGCTTTCAGCAGAGCCTCTGGGACACCGAGCGCTACGGGATCGTTCGCGACGCGTCGGTCGCGAAGTTCGGGCAGCATCCGGAACTCCGCGACTTCCTGCTCGGCACCAAGAACCGGGTCCTGGTCGAAGCAAGCCCGCTGGACGCCGTCTGGGGTATCGGGCTCGCGGCCGACCATCCGCACGTCGAGAACGCCGGACACTGGCGCGGTCTCAACCTGCTCGGCTTCGCGCTCGGAGAGGCCCGCGCCCTCTTGGCATAAGTCCGTGAAGGCCCCCTTACTTGCGCTAGGCGCAAGCAAGGGGGCCTTCACGGACCTACTTCGAGGCGTCGACCAGCTCACGCTCATCAGGAGCGTCAAGCTGCTTCGTGAGTTTCTCGCCTTCGACGTCGACGTCGGGCAGTACGCGGTCCAGCCACTTCGGCAGCCACCAGGCGCCGCGGCCGAGTAGCGACATCAGGGCGGGCACGATCGTCATCCGGATCACGAACGCGTCCACCAGCACCCCGAACGCGAGCGCGAACCCGATCGACTGGATCAGCGACGACTCCGCGAGGACGAACCCGGCGAATACGCTGATCATGATCAGCGCGGCGGCGACCACGACCCGGGAGCCGTGCCGGAAGCCGGTGACCATCGCCTCTTGCGGGTCGGCGCCGTGGACGTACTCCTCGCGCATCCGCGTCACCAGGAACACCTGGTAGTCCATCGCGAGCCCGAACAGTACGCCGATCAGCAGGATCGGCAGCATGCTCATGATCGGCCCGGTCGTCTTCACCCCGAGCAGGTCGGTGAGCCAGCCCCACTGGAACACCGCGACGACGGCGCCGAACGTCGCGACCACGGAGCCGAGGAAGCCCAGTGTCGCCTTCAGCGGGACCACGACCGAGCGGAAAACCAGCATCAGCAACAGGAACGCGAGCCCGACGATCAGCGCGAGGTAGGGCAGCATCGCGTCGGCGAGCTTTTCCGAGACGTCGATGTTCGCCGCGGTCTGGCCGGTGACCGCCAGCGACGCGCCGGTGGCCGTGCCCAGTCCCGCGTTCAGGCCGCGGATGTCGCTGACGAGGTCTTCGGTCGCGGTGCTGCTCGGGCCACTCTTCGGAATGACGGTCAGCAGCGCCAGGTCACCAGCGCGGTTGACCTTGGGTGGCGTGACGATCGGGCGTTCCCCGAGTCCGCTGATACCCGCGGACGCCTGATGCAGCGCGGCCTGCCGGTCGGTACTGCCTGCCAGGTCGACGACGATCACCAGCGGTCCGTTGGCGCCCTCGCCGAAGCTGCGGGCGACGGTGTCGTACGCCTTGCGCTGCGTGCTGCCGGGTGCGGCGGTGCTGTCGTTGGGCAGGCCGAGCTGCATGCTCGCGGCCGGGACGGCGACGATCGCGAGTCCGGCGATCGCGGCGATCAACACCGGGATCCGGTGGCGGGCCACGAACTTCGCCCAGCGCTCGCCGTGCGTCGTCGTCCCTTCCTTGCGGCGCAGGCGGATCTTGCCACCGGCGAGCTTGGCGCCGGTGAACCCGAGGATGGCCGGCAACAGGGTGAGCGCGATGACGACCGCGATCGCGACGGTGATCGCGGCGGCGACACCCATCTCGCCGAGGAACGGGATGCCGACGACGGTCAGGCCGGCCAGCGCGATGATCACCGTCAGACCGGCGAACACCACCGCCGATCCGGCGGTTCCGGTGGCGCGTCCGGCGGCTTCCTCCGGATCACGGCCGATGCTGAGTTCGTGCCGGTAGCGGGAAACGATGAAGAGCGCGTAGTCGATGCCGACGGCGAGGCCGATCATCAGCGCGAGCACCGGCGTGTTCGTGTTCAGTTCCAGGAAACCGGACGCGGTCGTGATCCCCGCCATGCCGATGCCGACGCCGATGAGCGCGGTCAGCAGCGGGATCCCGGCCGCGAGCAGTGAGCCGAAGGTGATGATCAGGACGACGGCGGCGACGGCGACACCGAGGCCTTCGGTGGCGTTCGTCGCGGGCATCGCCTGGACGGCGTCACCGCCGAAGTCCACGGTGTACCCGGCCTGTTTCGCGGGATTCGCCGCGGCCATCAGGGCCTCGCGGTCCGAATCGGTGAGCTCGAACCCGGGGACGCGGTAGCTGACCTGCGCCAGCGCGACGTGCTTGTCGGGCGAGATCGCCTGCACCTGCAACGGGTTGAGCACACCGGCGACCTTGGGCGCGCCTTCCAAGCGGGACACGATGCCCGCGATGGCGGCCTTACCGGACTCCTTGGTGATGTCCTGGCCATCGGGTGCCGAGATGACCACGCGTGCGGTCGCGCCACCGGCGGCCGCCTCCGGGAAGCGGTCCGCGAGCTGGTCGATCGCCTTCTGCGATTCGGTGCCGGGGATGGTCACCGAGTTCGAAAGCTGGCCGGACAGGGTCAGCGCCCCCGCGCCGATGGCGATCAGGATGGCGGCCCAAACCACCGTCACCAGCGCCCGGCGCCGGAACGAGAACCGGCCAAGGCGGTACAGGAAGCTGGCCACAAAAGTCTCCCGTTCACTCGTTCAGGTTCATTTCAAGCTAGCCGATCGGCTAGGGGGCTACAAGCCGATCGGCAAGTATGTGACTAGCCGCACGGCTAGTACCCGTTTGGCTCTGCGGCTACGCTTGACGTAACCTCCGACGGCTGAATGAGGAGGGATCATGGACGTCGTCCACGCGGAGGACACCCGGACGCGGTTGCTCAACACGGCGCTGCGGTTGTTCACCGAACACGGCGTGGAAGGCACCTCGCTGCAGATGATCGCGGACGCGCTGGGGGTCACCAAAGCGGCCGTGTACTACCACTTCAAGACGAAGGCGGAGATCACCGAATCCGTCGCCGAGCCCGTGCTGCGCGAGCTGGAGGGCATCGTCGACGACGCCCGCGCCCAGCGCACCCGCGGCGCGCAGATCGACCATCTGCTGGACGGCTTCGTCGATCTCGTCGTCCAGCACCGCGCGCTGGTCGCGTTGTTCTCCAGCGATCCCGGCATCGCCCGTGCGATCGAGAAGTCCGTGCACAGTTCGGAGAGCTTCAAGAACCGGCTGCTGGAGATTCTGGTCGGCCCGGATCCGGACGTCACCGCGATCGTGACCGCCCAGGTGCTGCTGGCTGGGATCGCCGTCGCCGGTGGCTCGATCGAGGTCGCCTCCCTCGACGACGAAACCTTGCGCGAAACGCTGCTCACCGTCGGCCGCAAGCTCTACAACCGCCCGCGCCGCCGCTCGTGACCGATGTGGTCAAGACAGGCGCCGCGATCCACGCGACCGTGAACACGTTGTCACTGCTGAGGAACAACGGCCTGGTCCAGTGTCCCGAGTCGGGCGTGCTCAGATCCCGCACTCGCGTGCTTAAAGGCGTAACACGCGTGCTTGAGGGCGTAACACGCGTGCTTGAAGGCGTAACACGCGTGCTTGAGGGCGGAACTCGCGTGCTTGAAGGCGTAACACGCGTGCTTAAAGGCGGGATTCAGAAGCCGCCCTCGGAAGCCGGGCGCAGTTTCCCCGCTCCGGGGCCGAAACGGGACATCTGGTCGTCGGCGTTGTAGAGCCCGCAACCGCGCAGGGACAGGCAACCACAGCCGACGCAGCCGGTCAGCCTGTCCCGCAGGCGCTGCAATGCGTCGATCCGCGCGTCCAGTTCGTCCTGCCAGCCGCGGGAAAGCCGGGCCCAGTCGGCCTTCGTGGGCGCGTGGTCGTCGGGTAGGGTCGCCAAGGCCGAGCTGATGTCGTCGAGGCTGAGCCCCACGCGTTGCGCGGCCCGGATGAAGGCGATCCGGCGCAGCACCGAACGCGCGTACCGTCGCTGGTTGCCCGCCGAACGCTCCGAGCTGATCAGCCCTTTGTCCTCGTAGAAACGCAAAGCCGTATGGGGCACGCCGCTGCGGTCGGCGACCTGTCCGATGCTCAGGTGTTCAGCCAATCTCGTCACGTCGCCAGGCTAGCCTTGACTTCGACTTAAGTCGAGGTTGCACGCTCGGTTGATGACCACCGACACGAAGACCGGCTACGAGGATCTGCCGAGGCTGATCTCGTTGATGACCGGGGACGAGAAACACCAGGCCGCGGCGGAGTCCACTGTGGACGTCCTGTGGGTGCTCTACGACCGCGTGCTCGACATCAGGCCGGAGACCTTCCGCGATCCTGGCCGTGACCGCTTCCTGCTGTCGAAGGGCCACGGCCCGATGGCTTACTACGCGGTGCTGACGAGAAAGGGTTTCCTCCACGAAGACGAACTCGCCGACTGGACGTCGGCTGAATCGCGGCTCGGGCACCACCCCGATCGCGCGCGGCTGCCCGGCGCCGAGATCTCCAGCGGCTCACTCGGCCACGGTCTCCCGCTCGCCATCGGCACCGTGTACGGCTTGCGCGCCAAGGGATTCCGCGACGCCAAGGTCGTCGCACTCGTCGGCGACGCGGAACTCGACGAGGGCTCCAACCAAGAGGCCATCGCGGTGGCCGCCCGCGCCGGGATGGCGCAGCTGACCGCCGTCGTCGTCGACAACACGTCGGCCACCCACGGCTGGCCGGGCGGGATCGCACGCCGGTTCGAGGTCGAAGGCTGGGCGACCCGCACCGTCGACGGCCGTGACCACGACGCGCTCCACGACGCGTTCACCGCACCTCATCCGGACCGGCCGCTCGTCGTGGTCGCGACCGTCGAGCGAAAGGCCTGAACCCATGGACATGCGTGAAACCTTCCTCAAGGCCACCGCCGAGGTCCTCGACGCCGACCCGAACGTGGCCGTCGTCCTCGCCGACATCTCCGCCGCGCAGCTGGCCTTCGCCGCCCGCAAGCATCCCGACCGCGTGCTCAACGTCGGCATCCGCGAACAGCTGATGATGAGCACCGCCGGCGGGCTGGCGCTGGCCGGGATGCGCCCGATCGTCCACACCTTCTCGTCGTTCCTCGTGGAGCGGGCCTTCGAACAGGTCAAACTCGACCTCGGGCACCAGGACGTCGGCGCGGTGCTGGTGTCCTCCGGCGCGTCCTACGACATGCCCACGGCCGGGCGGACACACCAGGCGCCAGGCGACGTCGCCCTCATCGACACGCTGCCGGGCTGGATGATCCACGTACCGGGGCATCCCGAGGAGGCGCGGCGGCTGCTGCTGGAGTCCATCCCTGGCAACGGGCGCGTCTACCTCCGGCTTTCCGCGCAGGAGAACGCGAAACCCCATCTGGGTGCTGGCCTGCAGACCTTGCGCGAAGGAAATCGCGGCGTCGTCGTGGCCGTCGGCCCGATGCTCGACAGGGTCATGGAGGCGACCGCCGACCTGGACGTGACCGTGCTCTACACCTCGACGATCCGGCCGTTCGACGCCGCCGGACTGCGCTCGGCGGTCGCGGCGGCGGGCACCACCGACGTCGTGCTGGTCGAGCCGTACCTCGCGGGGACGTCGGCGCACGCGGTGTCGGACGCGTTGCCCGAGACACCGCACCGGCTGCTCTCACTCGGTGTCCGGCGCGACGCCGAAGTGCGGATCTACGGCGAACTGGCCGACCACGACCTCGCACACGGCCTCGACGCGGGTTCGATCGCCTTGTCGGCCAAGGAATTCCTCCGCTAGCTTCGGGGGATGTCCACTATTCGCCCGCTCGCGCTCGGAGTCATCCGCCGCGGCGACGATCTGCTCGTGTTCGAGGGCCGTGACGACGTCAAGGGGGAGACCTACCACCGTCCGCTCGGCGGCGGGATCGAGTTCGGGGAGACCGCCGTCGAGGCGCTCCACCGCGAGTTCCAGGAGGAACTCGAGGCGAAGCTGACCGCGGTCGACCAGATCGCCGTGCTGGAGAACGTGTTCACCTTCGAGGACCGGCCGGCGCACGAGATCGTGTTCCTGTTCACCGCCGAGCTCGCCGACAAGGCGTTCTACGAGCGCGACGAGGTCGGCGTCGTCCTCGACGACGACAACGCGCGCGTGCACTGGCTCCCGATGGCCGAGGTGCTGAGCGGCAAGGCGATCCTGTACCCGGACGGGCTCGCGGATCTCCTGGTGGCGCGGGAGGACAGCGCGACTTCCGCTCAGCGGAAGGCGGCGATCCCCGTGACCGACTGACCCAGTGAGAGCGCGTGCATCTCTTCGGTGCCTTCGTAGGTCAGCACGGTTTCGAGGTTCGACATATGCCGCATCACCGGATACTCCAGCGAGATCCCGTTGGCGCCCAGCATCGCGCGGGCGGTCCTGGCGACCTCCAGCGCGGACCGGACGTTGGCGAGTTTGCCGAAGCTGACGTGGTTGTGGTGCAGCGTGCCGGCGTCCTTGAGCCGTCCGATCCGCAGCGCGACCAGCCCGGCGCGGTTGACCTCGACGATGAGGTCGGCGAGTTTGCGCTGGGTCAGCTGGAAGCCGGCGAGCGGTTTGCCGAACTGCTCGCGGGACAGCGTGTATTCGAGCGCGGATTCGTAGCAGGACCGCGCGGCGCCGACGACGCCGAACAGGATCCCGTAGCGCGCTTCGTTGAGGCAGGAGAGCGGCCCACGCAGGCCCCGGACCTCGGGGAACGCCGCCGACTCCGGCAGGCGGACACCGTCGAGGACGAGCTCGGCGGTCAGCGAAGCCCGCAGTGACAGCTTGTGCTTGACCTCGTTCGCGGTGAAACCCGCGGTGTCCGTGGGGACGACGAAGCCGCGGACGCCGTCGTCGGTCTGCGCCCAGACGACCGCGACGTCGGCGACGGTGCCGTTGGTGATCCACATCTTGGTGCCGCTCAGCACCCAGTCGGAGCCGTCGCGCACCGCGCGGGTCCGCATGCTGCCCGGGTCGCTGCCCGCGTCCGGTTCGGTCAGGCCGAAGCAGCCGAGCGCCTCACCGGCGGCCATCCGCGGCAGCCACTCCTGCTTGTGCTCCTCGGTGCCCCATTTGTGGATCGCGTACATCGCCAGCGAGCCCTGGACGGAGACGAAGCTGCGCAGCCCGGAGTCGACGGCCTCCAGTTCGCGGCACGCGATGCCGTAGGCGACCGCGCTGGTCCCGGCGCAGCCGTAACCCTCCAGATGCATGCCGAGCAGGCCGAGCCTGCCGAAGCCCTTGGCGAGTTCGGCGGCGGGCAGCTCGCCGGTCTCGTACCACTCGGCGACGTTCGGGAGGAGCTGGTCGTGCGCGTACGCGCGAACAGCGTCCCTCATGGCCCGGTCTTCCTCGGAGAGCTCGGCGTCGAGATCGAGGAAGTCGCGCGGATCCGGGCTGCTGCTCATGCGGTCACTCCTGGTCGTCTCGGTGCGGCGTTCTTCAGGAAAGAAAACCACACACGGGACCGGAGTCGGGTGTCAGATGTCGGACCATCCGGTGGTCTTCGTCACCTGAACCGATGCCGTGGTCACATGGCTCGGCGCCGAGCGCTGCTTCTGCGCCGGGATCAGTAGCTCGGCGAATGTAGGGAAAGGCACGCTGTCGATGTCCTCGCGCCACGCTTGGAGCAGGCCGGTCAGTTCGTCGGCTTCCCGCATCGTTCCTCCAGAAGTGCAAGCGCCTCCGCGCCGACCTTTCACTCGGCGGGGTAGATACCCAGACGAGTGACGGTTGAAACAGTGGATCGGGGAAAAATCCGGTCCGCTAACCTGGTCCGCGTGGCTACTCCTCGCGTGGTGATCCTGGACTACGGGTCCGGCAATCTCCGATCCGCCGAACGCGCTGTCCAGCGCGCCGGCGCGGACGTCGAGGTCACCGCGGACCCGCATGCCGCGCTGGAAGCCGACGGCCTGGTCGTCCCGGGTGTCGGCGCCTTCTCCGCTTGCATGGAGGGGCTGCTCTCGGTGTCGGGGGAGAAGATCATCGGCAGGCGTCTCGCCGGTGGGCGTCCCGTCCTCGGCATCTGCGTCGGGATGCAGATCCTGTTCGAACGCGGTGTCGAGCACGGCGAAGAGGCGGCGGGCACCGGTGAGTGGCCGGGCACGGTCGACCGGCTGGAGGCCGACGTCCTGCCCCATATGGGCTGGAACACCGTCCGCGCGCCCGAGGACTCGGAACTGTTCGCCGGTCTCGACGCGGACACGCGGTTCTACTTCGTGCACTCCTACGCGGCGCGGTCCTGGGAACTGGACTCCGGGCTGGCCGGGCAGCAGCCGAAGGTCACCTGGTCGAACCACGGTCAGGACTTCGTCGCCGCCGTCGAGAACGGCCCGCTGTGGGCGACGCAGTTCCACCCGGAGAAGTCCGGCGACGCGGGCGCCCACCTGCTGCGCAACTGGCTGCGCACCCTCGCTTAGAGTGTGCGCGTGACTTTCACGCTCCTTCCCGCCGTTGATGTGGCCGATGGCCAGGCCGTCCGACTCGTCCAGGGCGAGGCCGGCACCGAAACCTCCTATGGCAGCCCGCTGGAGGCGGCGCTCGCCTGGCAGCGCGACGGGGCCGAGTGGATTCATCTCGTCGACCTCGACGCCGCGTTCGGCAAGGGCTCGAACCGCGAACTGCTCGCCGAGGTCGTCCGGAAGCTGGACGTCCAGGTGGAGCTGTCCGGCGGTATCCGCGACGACGCCTCGCTGGAGGCCGCCCTCGCCACCGGTGCCCGCCGCGTCAACCTCGGCACCGCGGCGCTGGAGGACCCGGAGTGGACCGCGAAGGTCGTCTCTTCCTACGGCGACCGCGTCGCCATCGGGCTCGACGTGCGGATCACCGAGGCCGGGCACCGGCTGTCGGCGCGCGGCTGGACGCAGGACGGCGGCGACCTCTGGGAGGTCCTCGACCGGCTCGACCGCGATGGCGCACAGCGCTACGTCGTCACCGACGTGAGCAAGGACGGCACCCTCCAGGGCCCGAACATCGACCTGCTCCGCGAGGTCGCCGCCCGCACCGACGCGCCGGTCATCGCCTCCGGCGGCGTGTCCAGTGTGGACGATCTTCGCGCGCTGGCCGCCCTGGCTCGCGACGGTGTCGAAGGCTCGATCGTCGGCAAGGCGCTCTACGCCGGCGCGTTCACCCTGCCCGAGGCGCTCGCGGCCGTCGCGGAGTTCTGAGCTTTACCTCCCGGGTAATCGACGTCGTCCGCGTCTTCGGTCAGGATTCCTTCCAGAACACCGAATCTGGGAGGACATCATGACCGCGTACGGACTCGCCCACCTTCGCCCCGCCGGTGTGATGGCGGAAGAGGTCTTCGAGTACATGGAGCGCATCCAGGCCACACTCGACCCCTTCGGCGGCAAGTTCCTCGTGCACGGTGCCGAGGTCAAGGTCGTCGAAGGGGAGTGGTCGGGTTCGCTGGTGCTCATCGAGTTCCCGAATCTCGACGCCGCTCGCGAGTGGTACGACTCGCCCGCCTACCAGGCGATCCTGCACCTGCGGGCGGACCACATCCCGGGAGACCTGCTCCTGGTCGACGGGTGCGGGCCGGACCACGACTCGGCCGCCTTCGCCGCCGGGCTACGGGCACTGCAGAACGCTTGAGTTCCCCAGTACAGGAAGGCCCCCTTCCTTGCGCCAGGCGCAAGCAAGGGGGCCTTCCTGTACTTGAGGCTGCTTACTCCGCCAGCTTGACCGCGATCCCCACCGTCCGGTCCTTCGGTCCCCGCAGCTTGCTGAAAAACATCGTCACCCGCCCGGTGACGCCGTACTTCCGCGCGATCACCTTGCGCACGTGCTCGGTCCCGCCGAGGTCCAGCAGCCGCGCCTCACCCGCGACGACGTCGCCGTGGGTGGTCTTCCCGCGCAGGTCGCAGGCCTGGACCTCGACCCGGCCGCTGTTGCGGATGCGTTTGACCTTGCCGGCCTTCCGCTCGGACCAGAGCACCAGTTCGCCGCCGTCGCCCGCCGCCCAGACCGGCGTCGGCACCGGGGTGCCGTCCTTGCGGAAGGTGGTCAGCACGACGTACTTCTCGGCGGCGAGCCGCTCGAACTCCGATCCCATGTGGAGAGCATAAGACGATCTCGCGGCCGCCGCGGACCACCCGCGGCCCGGCATAGCGGCCGCCCGGAAAGCTCACGGAACCAGGACGAGCTTGCCGCGGACGTGGCCTGCTTCGCTCTCGTCCTGGGCGGCCGCCGCCTCGGCGAGGGGGTAGACCCGGGCGATCGGCAGGATGAGCTTGCCTTCGGTGCGATGTCGCGTACGCGCTTGGCGAGCCCTTCGCCGTACTGCGCCCGTCCGTGACTATTCCGGTTCTCACCCGTACCAGCTGTAGTCGCCGCGGACGATCTGCAAACCGTCGGCGATGCCGAGCAGGGTGGCGCGGTCCCGTTTGCCCGAGACGGTGAGCCACCGTCCGCCGTCGACCTGGACGGCGATCGTTTCGTCCTGGTGCCCGAGCCGCCCGTCCCGTGCGGGGAGATAGAGACCGTCGACGCCCCTGACCTTGAGGGGGACCGGTTCCGCCCCGTCGGTGTCCGGGCGCTCGCCACCGAGCGACGCCTTGACGACCGCCGCCGCGGTGGGCTGCCCGGCGAGGGTGGCTTCGAGTTCGGTTTTGCCCCCGGTGGTCGTCATGTACGTGCTCACCCCCGACAACTCCAGGCCGGCGGGCAACCCGCCGAACCGAAGCTCGCCGGAGACACGGCTTCGTCCGTCTTGGACCATCTCGTCGGCGATCCGCTGTCCGACGTCGCGCGCGTCCCGCACGTTGAACAACGTCAAGCTCAGCAGGTAGGTGTCGTCGGGGGACCAGGTCAGCATCGGCACGTTGCCGTAGACCTCGGAGACCATGCCGACCCTGCCGTGCACGATGATCTGGTTCGGCGCGGGGGCGATCGTCCACTTCCCGGCCCGGTCGTCGTCCAGTGGTGTGCTGGTCAGCTCGATCTGCCCCAGGTCGCCGTTGCTCCAGGCCCGCGTCTGCGGTGCGGGGAACGGCTTCGCGCCCCGGCGGATCTCCTTGAACCCGTCCGGCAGCCAGCCCGGCGTGTACGGCAGTGCGGACCAGTCGGCGTTGCGTGGCGAGGCGGGGGGAACGGCGGTGAAGGCCCGCAGCCCCAGCGGCACCCCGAGGGCGATGACCGCGACCGCCGCCGCGACCAGCGCCAAGGCCAGCTTCGGCCGCGCTTGTACCCGTCCGGTGCCCGCCAGCACTTCGCGGATCTCGTCCCCGTCCGGTGCCCGCGTCGCCAGATGGTCGAGGCTCTCCCGGATCAGGTTCTCGGTGTTCTCATCACTCAGTCGGGTCATTTGCGGGCTCCCGTGGGCTGGACAGACGTGGCCGGGCCGGTTTCCCGCAGCGTGGCGAGCGCGCGCGAGATCTGGCTGCGCACGGTCGACGTCGCGCAGCGGAGCACCGCGCCGATCTCCTCGTCGGAGTAGTTCTCGTAGTAGCGGAGCACCACCGCGGCGCGTTGCTTCCGCGGGAGCTTCGCGAGCCTGGCCAGCATCGCGTCGCGTTCGTCGTACTCGAGGGAATGATCCGAGACCGGCGGGCTCACCAGATCGAGCATTTCCGGCGAGGACGTCACCACCCGGCGATGGGCGAGGCGCCGCCGCCACGACAGGTACTCGTTGGTCACCATCCGGCGGACGTACGTCGGCGGTGAGTCGATTTTCGGCCAGCGTTGCTGAGCGCGCAGCAGTACCTCCTGCACGATGTCCTGCGCCAGGTAGGGATCGTCGGTCAGGACGGTCGCGTAGCGCAGGAGCCCGTCCAGGCGATCCACGACGAACTCGTCGAAGGTCGCGGGCACGTGTTCCCCCTCAGCCGGTGGTCTCGCTCTAGTGACGCACGAGACCACTCGGCTGATGCATCGGCAGCGGAACTTTCTCGGTGAAGACGATCACCGCGGCGCGGTCAGGTAGTACTGCGCGACCCGCGCCAGTATCGCCCGCTCCAGGAACTGCCGCATCATGGTCGCGACCTGCTCGTTCGTGGTCGCCGACCGGATCATCGCGAGGAACGGCGCGCGGCCTTCCGGTGCCTGCCAGAGGCTGAGGAAAGCGCGGACGAGGCGTTCGCCGATCTCGTCGCCGGGGCCGTCGAGGATGCGGGGGACCAGCTCGCCGGGATCGACCGGCAGGTTCATCGACGCGGCGAAGAGCCTCTGTTTGGTGCCGAAGAAATGGTGCAGCAGCGCGGCGTTGACCCCGGCGTCGGCAGCGATGCCGCGTACGGTCGCCCCGTCGTACCCTTGTTCGGCGAATCGGCGCCGTGCCGCGTCGAGGATCTCCTCCCGCGTCTCGGTCTGCCCCGGCCGTCGCCCCGCCTGTGCCATTCCGCGAGCTTAGAACGCCCTTGACTACGCTTGTCCCCATGTCTGTCGCAGTCAGGGTCATCCCGTGTCTCGACGTCGACGCGGGCCGTGTGGTGAAGGGCGTCAACTTCGCCGACCTGCGCGACGCCGGCGACCCCGTCGAGCTCGCCCGTCTGTATGACGCCGAGGGCGCCGACGAGCTCACGTTCCTCGATGTCACGGCGTCCTCCGGAGACCGCGAGACCACTTTCGACGTCGTCCGCCGGACCGCCGAGCAGGTGTTCATCCCGCTCACCGTCGGTGGTGGCGTGCGCACGAACGACGACGTCAACCGGCTGCTGCGCACCGGCGCGGACAAGGTGAGCATCAACACCGCCGCCATCGCGCGGCCGGAGTTCCTGCGTGAGGCGTCCCGGCGGTTCGGCGCGCAGTGCGTCGTACTGTCGGTGGACGCGCGCCGTGTCCCGGAAGGGACCGAGCCGACGCCGTCCGGTTTCGAAGTGACCACGCACGGCGGCCGCCGCGGCACCGGGATCGACGCCGTCGAATGGGCCGCGCGCGGGGAAGAACTCGGCGTCGGCGAGATCCTGCTCAACTCGATGGACGCCGACGGCACCAAGAACGGTTTCGACCTCGAACTCCTGACCCAGGTGCGGAAGGCCGTGCGGGTCCCGGTGATCGCCAGCGGCGGCGCGGGCGCGCTCGAACACTTCCTGCCCGCCGTCGAAGCGGGCGCGGACGCGGTGCTCGCCGCCAGCGTGTTCCACTTCGGACAGTTGAAGATCGGTGAGGTCAAGGGTGCCCTGCGCGCCGGGGGAGTCGTGGTCCGGTGATCCCGAACAACTGGAAGGCCTCCGCCGAGGTCAAGGTCGTCTCGGCGTTGCTGCTCGGCCTCGGGCTCGCTTATGTCGTCGTGGCCGGGTTCCTCATGCTCGCGCCGTATTCCACGGCGCGGTCGTTCCTGCTGCCGGTGACGGCGGTGGTCCTCGGCGGTCTCGTCGTGGCGGGCCTGGTGCTGAAGATGCCCTCGGCGCGGTTCGCCGGGTTCGCGGTGAGCTTCCTTTTCGGTCTGTTGCACGCGATCCTCTTGCTGGCGGCGCAACTCACCTTGGTGAAGATCGCCTCCGGCCTCATGTTCGCCGGGTACATCTACGCGGTGGTACTGCTGAACTCGATGCCGGTGAAACGGCACCTCCACGGAGCCAAGAATGACGCTTGATCCCGCCCTTTCGGACCGCTTGAAGCGCAACGCCGACGGGCTGATCGCCGCCGTCGTCGTCGAACACTCCACTTCGGACGTGCTGATGATGGCGTGGATGGACGACGAGGCGCTGGAACGCACCCTCACCACCCGGCGCGGGACCTACTATTCACGCAGCCGCAAGGAACTGTGGGTCAAGGGCGAGACGTCGGGCCATGTCCAGCACGTACGCGAGGTGCGGATCGACTGCGACGGCGATACCGTCCTGCTGCGCGTCGACCAGACCGGCCCGGCCTGTCACACCGGCACGCACACTTGTTTCGACACCGACGATCGGCTGCTGCTGGCCGACGAGAGCGAGAACCCGTGAGCGTCGTCGCCGGCATCCTGGTCGGGATCGTCGCCCTGATCCACCTGTACATCGTCGTGCTCGAGATGTTCCTGTGGACCACCCCGCGTGCCCGCGCAGCCTTCGGCACCACCGAAGAATTCGCGAAGGAGAGCGCGCCGCTCGCGGCGAATCAGGGCCTGTACAACGGTTTCCTGGCCGCCGCGCTGATCTGGGGCCTGATCGCGACCGGCGGCACCGCCTGGCAGTTCAAGATCTTCGGCCTCGCCTGCGTGATCGTGGCCGGGCTTTACGGGACGGCGACGGCGAGCAAGCGGATCTTCTTCGTGCAGGTGGTTCCCGGCACGCTGGCGCTGATCGCTGTCTTGCTCGCGGGCTGACCCCGCCTCGTGAGTGGCACTTCGGGTTCTAGAGCCAACGGTGCATCAGGGGCCTCCGGACCGCACCCTTTGCCCCAGCAGCCCCAGCAGCGTGTACCGGTACACAAGCCGTTGGCCCCTGCCTTTGTGCAGGTGGGAGCCTTCTGCTGTGCGGGTCCCGGGGTGCGGGCTTTAGTCGGGCCCAGCGCGTCCGAGACGACCCATTGCGTCTGAGAGTCACCCTCCATCGCGAAGGTGACCCACCCCACCCAATGGCCCGTCGTTGCCCTCCACATGCTCAAGAGGCCGGGTACTTTGACTGTGAGGTCGAGTCCGTCCGTCACGGTCGTGGCGGTCTTCGGAGGCCGGTAAATGGTGCTGAGATCCACCCAGACAGGTTTGGGCGGGCCGGACCATGTGCAACCACATCGGCCCCGGTGACGTGGTGTCTCCGGTGTCGAGCATGAGCCGATTATGCACCCGGCTCGAACGCTTGTTCGCGTCGAGCGAAGCGCGATGCTCTAGAGCGGGCCCTCTTGCTCTGTCCAGTTCACGCCGGACGGCCGTTGCCCGCCGGAGGTGAGGAAGTCGTGTGCGGCCTTCCGTGCGACGTCCACGGGGATCTCCGCGTCGTCTGGATACTCGCGAGGATTGTTCATGAAGTAGTAGAGAACCTCTGCACCCGGCGGGAGCGAGAAGGTGCCGCCCTTCGAGTGCGCTCCGTTCGGTGCGTCGTCACCCACGTAGCGCAGGCTTGCCCGCTCGCCGTGTAGGCCGATCTCAAGCCATGATTTCTCCGGGTCGCCATCGGTGTACAGCTCGGCGAGCGTCGGCCCAGTCATGGCCGCTACGGTGTCTAGAACGCGGTCGAGGTCGGCCGCAGTGGTGACCGTGGTCGCTCCAGTCGCGTTGCCGTCGTACCAAGCTTCGATCATGGCTTCTTTCTCTGTCCGAGGTAGGTGGTTCCGATCGGTGTTCCGTCCGGTGTGGTCCCGTACACGGTGAGCGCGCTTCCTTGGGGCAGGATCTTAGGGACCAGGGTTTCACAGCCGAACGGGCCTTTGCACACTTCGTTGTTGACGGCGACGGTCGCGCTGCTGATGCCTTTGTTTTGCATGTGAACGGCTAGTTTGACCTCGACGTCGGCAGTGGTGGAAGGCATCCGCCGGGCGCCCTGGTCCTTGAAGAACTGGACGGCTGCGGCTTCCATGTCGTCACGACCGCTCACGATGTGCCAGGGCTCCCCTTCGCCCGAGTCCGTGACCCACTGCCCGTGTGTCTTTTGCCCCTCCCCACGGTCGACACGCGGCGGAAGATTTTGCCTTAGCTCGTCCACGCGGTCTTGCGAGACCGGATCGGGTTTCTTCTGCGTGGTTGTGGTGCGCACACCACGCCGGCCGCGGGGGCCATCTTCACGCTTCGACTCTGTGAACTCGGTGTTTGCAGGTTTCGCCGATGCGCCGATCCCGTCCAGATATGCCGAGATGCTCGCCTTCACGGTCCTTAAGTGGCTGACTGCTTGTTCTGCGGACTGGCGTAGTCCGTCGTACAACCCCGGCAGGGCGCCGATCTCAGGGTTACCGGTTCCGTAGACAGCCTGCCCAAGCTGCAAGGCGGACTCTCCGAAGCCTCCGGCGGCTTCCTGCGTTGCCTGCTCTGCCTGCTCAATGGACGTGACGGCGGCGGCGAGCGCTGCGGCGACTGCTTCGATATCGCTCAAGCCGCACCCCCTGTCTCCCCGTGCCCTGGATCATGACACGGGGTCTGACAGAGGGAGCAGGTCAGCCGAGAACCGGGGCTAGCCGTTGAAGCAACCACCCGGCAATCCAGCGGGATTCGCTGTCCTATCGGGTCAACCGCCTCTTTCGCGAGCTTCGCAGCAAGCTTCGTCGCGTCAGGCGCCGTAGCTGGGTCGTCGGCGACCTGTAGCGACGTCGGCCACTCCCACTGCATCAACCGGGAAACCTCGGACGCTACGCAGAGCCTACGAACCTTCGCGTCCGTGTCGAGCGCCCGCGCTACCACTCCGGCGTTCTCCCTGCCCGGCAGGAAGCGCCCAAGACAGAAATCCGCGTTAGCCCGCAGGGTCGAAGTCTTGCCCTCGATCGCCCAGACGCGGAAGTGACCGATACCCGTCTCGGTGAGGTTCGGACATACCGTCGCATCGATAGAGCTAGACGTCGGACCTTGGGCGAACACCTCTGGCTCCCCGCTCTCCACAGCCAGAAGGACTCCTTCCTGTACTTCAGGCGAGCAGGGTGGCGCCACAACCGCGAGGAGTCAGTCGATGTCCCCGGTCAGGTAGCGCTGCACCGTCGGCGCGATCGCCGTTACCAGTGGCTCGATCTCACTCGTCGCCATGGGCTCGAACTTCGCGACGTACCGCACCAGCCCCATCCCGACCAGCTGGGAAGCGCAGAGTGACGTCCGCAGTTCGACGCGGTCCGAGCCCAGCCCGCCGATGATCTTCGTGAAGAAGTTCTGGAAGAAACTACGCAGCACCAGCGCCGCCTGCTCGTGCCCGGCGACGCTGCGGACGAGCGCCTGGAACACTTCGCCGCCCGCGCCGTCCCATCGGGTGAGGAAGGTCCGCACGATCCGCCTGCCGAATTCGTCGTCGGGGCCGTTCGTCAGTTCCGCGAGGAGTTCGTGCGGGTCGAAGGGGAGTTTCAGGACGGCTTGGGCGAAGAGACCTTCTTTACTCCCGAACCAGTGGTTGACCATCGCCGCGTCGACCCCGGCGCGGGTCGCGATCGCGCGTACGGTCGCGCCGTCGAAGCCGCTTTCGCCGAACACCGCGCGTGCCGCCTCGATCAGGGCGGTGCGGGTGTCCTGTCCACCGGGCCGCCGCCCCCGGCGCCGCGTTGTAGTGTCTTCAGCAGCCATGGCGTCATCATGAACGGACGCGGCGCAAAATTCAACAAGTCTTGAATTCATCCCCCGGTCCCGGGCTCGCCCGGCCGTAGCGGCACAATGAGCGACATGGTCAGCGCCGCAAACGCCAGCTCTCCGGGGCTCGGCTCGGTCAGCCCTTCGCGCGACGAGTTCCGCGCGCTCGCCGAGGGCCGTCGCGTCATTCCCGTTGTCCGTCGCGTGCTCGCCGACGGTGAGACCCCCATCGGGGTCTACCGCAAGCTCGCCGCCGACCGGCCGGGGACGTTCCTGTTCGAATCGGCGGAGAACGGCGCCTCCTGGAGCCGATGGTCGTTCATCGGTGTCGACAGCCCGGCCGCCCTGACCGTGCGTGACGGCAAGGCCGTCTGGACGGGCACCCCGCCGGTCGGCCTGCCGACCGAGGGCGACCCGCTCACCGTGCTGCGTGAGACCGTCGCCGCGCTCCACACCGAACAGCTGCCCGGGATGCCGCCGCTCACCGGCGGGATGGTCGGCTACATCGGCTACGACGCCGTCCGCTGGCTCGAACGGCTCCCCGAACTCGCCGAGCGCGACCTCGACATCCCCGAGCTCACCATGGTCCTGGCGACCGATCTGGCCGCCTTCGACCACCACGAGGGCACGGTCACGCTGATCGCCAACGCCGTCAACTGGGACGACTCGGCCGAGCGCGTCGACGCCGCGTACGACGACGCCGTCGCCCGTCTCAACGCGATGACCAAGCAGCTGCACGTCGCGGCGCCGGCCACCGCCGCGGTGTTCGACCGCCCGGCACCCGAGTTCATCCGCCGCCGGTCCAAGCCGGAGTTCCACGCCGCGGTCGAGAAGGCCGTCGAGGCGATCAAGGCGGGCGAAGCGTTCCAGATCGTGCCGTCGCAACGGTTCGAGATCGAGACGCGGGCCGACGCGCTGGACGTCTACCGGGTGCTGCGCACGTCCAACCCGAGCCCGTACATGTACCTGGTGCGGCTCGACGGCTTCGACATCGTCGGGTCCAGCCCCGAGTCGCTGGTCACCGTCCGGGACGGCCGCGCGACCACGCATCCGATCGCGGGCACCCGCTGGCGCGGCGCCGACCCCGAGGAGGACGCGCAGCTCGCCAAGGACCTGCTCGCCGACGAGAAGGAACGCGCCGAGCATCTGATGCTCGTCGATCTCGGCCGCAACGACCTCGGCAAGGTCTGCAAACCGGGCACCGTGCGTGTCGTCGACTTCTTCGACGTCGAGCGCTACAGCCACGTCATGCACATCGTCTCCACGGTCACCGGCGAACTCCTCGACGACAAGACGGCCTTCGACGCCGTCGCCGCCTGTTTCCCGGCCGGGACGCTCTCGGGTGCGCCGAAGGTCCGCGCGATGCAGCTCATCGAGGAGCTGGAGCCGACCCGCAGGGCGCTCTACGGCGGTGTCGTCGGGTACCTCGACTTCGCCGGGGACGCCGACACCGCGATCGCCATCCGCACCGCGTTGATGAAGGACGGCGTCGCCTACGTCCAGGCCGGCGGCGGCGTGGTCGCCGATTCGGTGCCGGACTACGAGGACACCGAGTCGCTCAACAAGGCGCGCACGGTGCTCTCGGCCGTCGCGGCGGCGCAGACGATGATCGCGGCGGACGAACTCGACCCGGCCGGTGACAGCGCTCGTGTCTGAGATCTCGGCGAAGAAGGCCAAGCGTCCACTCTGGATCGCCGTGGTGGGCCTGCTGCTGGGCGCGGTCGCGCTGTGGGGGGCCTCGCAACTGGTGTGGTTCGCGGAGTTCCGCGACGGCGGCGTGCGCGGCACGGTGCTGTACACCGAAATCGGGTCACAGCGGGCGATCGCGCTGATTCCGCTCGCGCTGCTGGCGCTGGCGGGCACGGCGGGGCTGATCGCCACCGGCGGCTGGCCACGCCGGGTACTCGGGGTGGTGCTCGCTGTGGCGGGGGTTGCCGCGGTGTGGATCGGTGTGGCGGGTGGCTCGTTCACCGGTTTCGCCGACGGGCTTCCCGTCACCCAGATGGTGGGAGCCCGCGGGCTGGCGATCCTCGGGGGAATTCTCGTGGCCGCCGGCGGGTTGGCAGCCGTCAAGGGCGCGGGCCGGATGCCACGCCTCGGCGCGAAGTACTCGGCGCCGTCGGCGAAACGGGCCGCCAAAGATCCCGAGACCGAGCTGTGGGAGGCGCTGTCCGAAGGCGAAGATCCCACGGCGACCCGGTGAGGGCCGCGGAAAACACCGGTTTCGGAGATCTTTTCCGCGAAAGATGACACGGTTGGCATTCGGAGTAACGGTCATACCCGGAACCAGGCCGTATTCGTGCGGGGGTTAGCATCGTTTCGGCGGGAAGGGGAAGGTTTTTGTGAGCGACCTTGCGAAGGAATCCGTAAATACGACAGCGGTGAGGGTGTCGGCGTGAGCGTGCTCGAAGACATCGTCACCGGCGTCCGCGCCGATCTCGCCGTGCGCGAGGCGGCACTGCCGTTCGACGAACTGAAGAAGCGTGCGACCCAGGTCGCACCTCCCCGCGACGTGCTCGCGGCACTGCGTGAGTCCGGTATCGGCGTCATCGCCGAGGTCAAGCGGCGCAGCCCGTCCAAGGGTGACCTGGCCGAGATCCCGGATCCGGCCGCGCTGGCGAAGGACTACGCCGACGGTGGCGCCCGGGTGATCAGCGTGCTGACCGAGGAGCGGCGGTTCGGCGGTTCGCTCGCCGATCTCGACGCGGTCCGCGCGGCGGTCGACATCCCGGTGCTGCGCAAGGACTTCATCGTCAGCCCGTACCAGGTCCACGAGGCCCGGCTGCACGGCGCGGACATGGTCCTGCTGATCGTGGCGGCGCTGGAGCAGAACGCCCTGATCGCGTTGCTGGACCGGGTGGAATCCCTCGGGATGACCGCGTTGGTCGAGATCCACAACGCCGAGGAGGCCGACAAGGCCCTCGAAGCCGGCGCGAAGGTGATCGGCGTCAACGCCCGCAACCTGCACACCCTCGAGGTCGACAGGGACGTCTTCTCGCGGCTGGCCCCCGGTCTGCCGATGGACGTCTTCAAGATCGCCGAGTCCGGTGTCCGTGGCCCCGGTGACCTGATGTCCTACGCGGGTCACGGCGCTGACGCCGTCCTCGTGGGCGAAGGGCTCGTCGCCTCCGGTGACCCGAAGGGCGCCCTGGTCAAGCTTGTCACTGCCGGATCGCACCCCGCTTGCCCGAGGCCTTCTCGATGACCACCGAATACAGCGAGGAGCCGCACGGCAAACACGACCCGGACGAGCGGGGCTACTACGGCCCGTACGGCGGCCGGTTCATGCCCGAGGCGCTCATCGGCGTCGTCGACGAGGTGGCGGCCGAGTACGAGAAGGCAAGGACCGATCCCGATTTCGTCAACGAGTTCCGCCGTCTGCTGCGTGACTACGCCGGCCGCCCGTCGCTGCTCACCGAGGCCAAGCGCTTCGGCGAGCACGCCGGTGGCGCGCGGGTCTTCCTCAAGCGCGAGGATCTGAACCACACCGGTTCGCACAAGATCAACAACGTGCTGGGCCAGGCACTGCTCACCAAGCGGATGGGCAAGAAGCGGGTCATCGCCGAGACAGGGGCCGGGCAGCACGGGGTGGCCACGGCCACCGCCTGCGCCCTGCTCGACCTCGAATGCATCGTCTACATGGGCGAGGTCGACACCGAGCGGCAGGCGCTGAACGTGGCGCGGATGAAGCTGCTCGGCGCCGAGGTCATCCCGGTGAAGACCGGTTCGCGCACGCTCAAGGACGCGATCAACGAGGCACTGCGTGACTGGGTCACCAACGCCGAGGACACGCACTACCTGTTCGGCACGGCGGCGGGACCGTACCCGTTCCCGATGATGGTGCGGAACTTCCACAAGATCATCGGCGAGGAGGCCCGCGCCCAGATCCTGGAGCAGGCCGGACGTCTGCCGGACGTCGTCGCGGCCTGCGTCGGCGGCGGATCGAACGCGATCGGTATCTTCCACGGCTTCATCGACGACCCGGAGGTCCGGCTCGTCGGGCTGGAGCCGGGCGGCGAGGGGATCGAGGGCAACCGTCACGGCGCCACGCTGACCAAGGGCACGCCGGGCAACCTCCACGGCGCGATGACATACCTGCTGCAGGACGACGACGGCCAGACCGTCGAGTCGCACTCGATCTCGGCAGGCCTGGACTACCCGGGCGTCGGCCCAGAGCACTCGTGGCTCAAGGACAGTGGCCGCGCCGAGTACCGGCCGGTCACCGACGCCGAGGCGATGGACGCGTTCAAGCTGCTTTCACGCACCGAGGGCATCATCCCGGCGATCGAGTCGGCGCACGCGCTGGCAGGCGCGCTGGTGCTCGGCCGCGAACTGGGCCCCGAGGGGCTGATCGTGGTGAACCTGTCCGGTCGCGGCGACAAGGACATGGACACCGCCGCGAAGTACTTCGGCCTGGTGGAGAACGCATGAGTGGGTTGGACGAGGTCTTCGCCAAGACACGCGCGGAAGGCCGTGGCGCGCTGATCGGGTACCTTCCGGCCGGCTTCCCCACGGTCGACGGGTCCAAGGACCTGCTGGCCGCGGTGGTCGACGGCGGCGCCGACCTGGTCGAGGTGGGCGTGCCCTACTCGGACCCGGTGATGGACGGCCCGACCATCCAGGCCGCGTCGGTGAGCGCGCTTTCCGGCGGCTTCCGGCTCAAGCACTTGTTCGAGGTCGTCGAGTCGGTTTCGGCACGCGGCGGCAAGGCCGTCGTGATGACGTACTGGAACCCGGTGCACCGCTACGGCGTCGAGGTGTTCGCGCGGGACCTCGCCGCGGCGGGCGGGCTCGGGATGATCACCCCTGACCTGATCCCGGACGAGGCCGACGAGTGGATGGCCGCGTCCGAGCAGCACGGCCTGGACCGGATCTTCCTGGTCGCGCCGTCCTCCTCGGAGGAGCGGATCGCGAAGACCGTCAAGGCCTCTTCGGGCTTCGTCTACGCCACCGCGGTGATGGGTGTGACCGGTGCCCGTGACGCGGTCGGCGTGCACGCCGAGGACCTGGTGACGCGGACCCGGGCGCATACGGACCTGCCGATCGGCGTCGGTCTCGGCGTCCGTTCCGGCGCGCAGGCGGCGCAGGTCGCCGGATTCGCCGACGGCGTCATCGTCGGCTCGGCGCTGGTGACCGCGGCCGCGAGCGGACTGGACGCGGTTCGGGAGCTTTCGGCCGAACTGGCCGCAGGGGTGCGCAAGACCGTCACCCCCGCTTGATCTGACGTGAGCCGAAGGGCCCTTCACCGAGTGCGACGCGGTGAAGGGCCCTTCGCTGCGTCGTATCACACTTTGCCGGGCTGTTCCGGCGAGGTGCGGCGGGCCGTGGTGGCGATCCGGACGAAAACGATCGCCACCACGGCGCCCCAGAAAAGGGAAAGCCCGCCGTAGCCCCACATGGCGACCATGACACCGGCGAGCAGCGCGCCGCAGGCGGAGGTGAGGAGTACGAGGAAGTCGGCGGCGCCCTGGACCAGCGTCCGGATACCGCTCTGGGTGGACGCCGTGAGCAGCACCGAGCCGGAGAGGTAACCGGCGGACCACCCCGCGCCGAGCAGGAGAAGTCCGAGGCCGACCAGGAAGGGATCGTGCGCGGGAGCGGCGGCGAGCGTGATCGCGGCGGCCACCTCCAGCGCGAGCCCGATGAGCAGCATCCGGTGCGCGCCGATCCGGTCGCTCAGGTAACCGACCACCGGCCCCGGAAGGAACATCGCCGCGGTGTGCACGCTGATCACGACACCGATCGTCGCGAGGGTCGCCGCGCCGTGGTCCAGATGGATGGAGGCCATGTTCATCAGCGAGATCATCGTGGCGTGCACGATCATCAGCGCGAGGACGGCGCGCCGCACGGGCGGATTGACGGCGACCGCGGCCAGCGCGGTGCGGAATTTCGGCCGCGCCACCTTCGTCTCGCGGTCGAGAGATCTGGCCAGCAGCAGCGGATCCGGCCGGAGCGTGACGAAGACCAGCACACCGCTGATGGCGAGCCCGGCCGCGATGGCGACATACGGCCCCGAGAATTCCGGCAGGACATCACGGCCGATCCCGGCGAAGGCACCGGTCAACGCCGGGCCGAGGACGGCGGCGGCTATGGAGCTCCACGAGAGCACACCCATCGACCTGCCCAGCCGGTCCGCCGAGGCGAGATCCGTCGCCGCGTAACGGGCTTGCGCGCCCGCGGCCAGTGCCGCCCCCAAGGAGACGGCGCCGACCAGCAACAGAACGTAGCTCGAGAACGCCGCACCGAGGACGACGGCCGCGGCGCCTGTCGCACCCGTCAGATAGCCTGCCGCGATCCCTGACCGCCGTCCGCGGTCCATCGACAGCGCGGCCAGCGGAACACTGAAGACCACCGCCCCGCAGAAGATCATCGCCTGGGCGAGCCCGGCCTTGCCCGCCGAGCCGGTCAGCCGCTCGGCGATCAAGGAGATCAGCGGCCCCGCCATCGCGAACATCAGCGAGAAGACGGCTTGGACGAGCAGAAGCGAGCGGATCACCCGCCTCTGGACGGTACGCAGCGACTCGTCGCCGCGTACCGCCTCGCCGTCCGCCGGTTTGACCGACACCTCGGTCCTCCTCTACAGGTTCTTGGCACCCTCGGCGATCTGGCGCTCGATCTCCTCCGGGGTGTCACTCACCGGAAGGCCGTCGGCCCGGCGTGCCGGGACGCCGGCGCCGAGGACGTACAGCGCCGTCTCGCCCGCGCCGTCGATGCCGAGCGCGGCTTCCAGCTCGGTGTCACGGAAGGCGTCGTTCTGTGACGGCCCAAGACCGACCGCGGTGGTGCACAGGGCGAAGGTCTGGGCGAGGTGCCCGGTGTCGAGCAGAACCGTCCGGAGCATCCGCGCATTGCGGTATTTGTACATCGCGCGGTGGACGTTCAGGGTGAGGAACACGGCGAACCCGGCCGTGGTGATCATCCGCTGCCCGAAGACGAGCCGGTTCAGTTCCTCGTCACCGAATTCCTGCGAGACCACTTCGAGACTGTGGTCGTCCTGCGAGTACCGGTAAAGCCCGGGCGGAATGGATTCGACGTTGCGGACGACGATGTAGCATTCGCTCTCGTGCCTCGCTCCTCCACAGGGACTGGTCCGCAGAGTCAGCGTGCCCAGCACACCGGCGTCGATGAAATGCATCGGCGCGAACGTGTAGTGGAGAATGGTGGAAAAGCTCCGCAGCGGGACCGTGTCCGTCGTGAAATGACGGTGTGTCCGGCGGGAAAGCAGTACATCGCCGAAATCGCGCTGCAGTGGCAGGAAGGCCCGTGTCAGCCTGATGCGCTTCGCGTCGGGACGGCGAGAGAAAGGCTCGGGCGGCGGGCCGCTCTCCTCGATTTCCGTGCGGGCGGCCACGCGCCATGCCGCTACCTCGGTGTCGGTGGCGGCGCCTTCATGCGTGATGTACGCGGTGTCCTTGGTGCTGAAGTGAAAGAACCGCGCCGACGGTCCCCATGAGCTCCATTTGTCGAGCACGAGGTCTTCGTCGGCGGCCTCTTCCTTGGTTCGCAGGAGGCCGGCATCGACGAGCGCCTCGACGGCCTCCGCGACGGAGGCGGGGTCGTAGCCATTGAAATCCCTGGTCACAGAGTCGGGATCGGTCCATTCCTCGAACCGGTTGAGGATCTCGACGGCCGTGCCGTCGACGGCGATGCCCTGCTTCTCCCCGTCTTCGGGAGTGACCGCCAGATAATCGTCGAGGACCAGGTCCCCGTCCACCCAATACCCCACCAGGGAGCGGGCGCGTCGCAGCTCCATCGTCCTGTTCCTCCTTGGACACAACACATGTACACTGCGGAGGGGCCGAGGGTAGTCGACCCCTCCGCAGTGGTCTCATCGAAGCCGGCGGTCATCGCTGGAGACGATCGGCCTGATTTCAAGCCGATCCGATGGGCCGCCACGACTCGACTGCGCCGCCGATATAGGCCATCGGCGGTTCAGTCGATCAGATGGTGTGGGAACAAAGCAGCATCTTCTTGACCGGGAGTTCGGTGCGCTGCACCTTGATCGTGAGCTTCATCTTCAGTCACCTCCTTTTGTTGTCTCTCCTCAGCCGGATCCTCTTGTCGCATTTCCTGCGGCCGGTGGCTGCGGTCCTCCAATGGTGGACCCACCGCATAGGGATGTCTTCTTCAAAAGTGCTACCCGTTCTTCCCGGTTCTCGATGAAGACCTGGTGGCCGCCAATTCCGGTGCACAGTCCATTGTGGCCGATTTCCCGGCAGGCCCCGCATATTCGGTCGTGCGATCGGCTCGGTCCGCTTCCGGCCGGAACTCTTGATACTTCAACAAATAACTCGCGGCTTGACGTTGTGCGGCAGGGCGGGAATACCGCGACTACAGCACACCGATCGGCCCGGCGTGACGCCGCGGAAAACGGTGCGACGCCGGAATCTCCGGCGAACGCCGTCGACGTCGGTTCCGGTGCGGTGGGCGCGCCCGCGATCATCGCGAGACAATGAATCTGGTGCCGTTCGGGTAGCTGCTGTTCTCCACGGACGTGTTCGGGCTCGCCGAGCTGTACCACCTCGGCACCGTGCACGGCGGATGGCGGCGCTGGTCGGCCACCGCAACGCCGAACGGGTGTACGGGCTGGAGGGGCCATGACGGAACTGGACGGGCTGCAGGACCGATGGGAGGCCGCAGTCGAGGCGGAGCTGCCGTCGGCGATCGAGCTGCGCCACCGGCTGCACGCCGATCCGCGGGCGTCGGGAGACGAAGAGGACACCGCGCGGGCCGTGCTCGAAGCGCTGGGCACAGGGGAGGGTGTCCGCGTCGCCAAGACCGGCCGAGCCGTGCTGTTCCCCGGCACCGGGCCGGGACCGGCCGTGGTGCTCCGTGCCGAACTCGACGCGCTGCCGGTCACCGAACGCACCGGGGCGCCGTGGGCCTCGGAGACGTCGCTGATGCACGCCTGCGGGCACGACGTCCACCTGGCCGCACTGGTCGCCGCCTGCCGCGCGGCCGCCGTCATCGGGGTCCCGCGGCCGATCCTCGCCGTCCTGCAGCCGCGTGAGGAGACTTCGCCGTCCGGCGCGCTGGACATCGTGGAATCCGGGCTGCTGAGTGAGTACGGCGTGGACGCGGCCATCGGCGCGCATGTCCAGCCACGGCTCGCCGCCGGGGTCGTCTCGGCGGTGCCGGGACCGGTCAACGCCTCCACCGACGAGTTCGACGTGATCGTGCGCGGCCAGGGCGGGCACGCCGGCTACCCGCATCTGCTGCGGGATCCGATCCTCGCGCTCAGCCAGATCGTGGTCAGCCTGCAGCAGCTCGCGAGCCGCCGGGTGGACCCGGTGTTCGGCGCGGTCTGCTCGGTCGGCCGGATCGAGGCGGGGACGACGGCGAACGTCGTCCCGAACGAGGCCCGCGCGTTCGGCTCACTGCGCCTGATGCGTGCCGAAGACCGCGAACGCGCGCTCGAAGGGCTCGCCGAAGTCGTCCACGGCACCGCGAAGGCACACGGCTGCGGCGCGGAACTGCAGATCACCCCGTGCGAACCGGTACTGCACAACGATCCGGGTCTCGCCCTGCGCGCACAGCGGCGGCTCGTCCGTGCCGGGGCGGGCGTCGACACCGAATTCCGGTCGTTCGGCGCCGACGATTTCGCGCATTACTGTGGCGTGACACGCGGCCTGATGATGTTCGTCGGCCTTGGCGACACCGCCGGCGCGCCGAGCCTGCACGACGAGCTTTTCCTGCCGCCGGACGCCGCCGTCGGGCACGTCGCGTCTGCGCTGATCGCGGGTTATTCGGCCGCCGTCGAGGGCTGACGCTCCCAAAACGTGGAAGAGGCGCTACGGTGGCCTGCGTGAATACCGCCTCGGCAGCGTTCCTCGCGACCATTCCCAGCCCCGACCAGGGCGTCTGGCATATCGGACCGGTCCCGCTCCGTGCCTACGCGCTCTGCATCATCGCCGGCATCATCGTGGCGATCTGGCTGGGCGAGCGGCGGTGGGTCGCCAGGGGCGGCACGAAGGGCACCGTCATCGACGTCGCCGTCTTCGCGGTGCCGTTCGGCCTGGTCGGCGGGCGGCTGTACCACGTCATCACCGACAACCAGCTGTACTTCGGCGCGGGCAAGAACCCGCTCAACGCGCTGAAGATCTGGGACGGCGGCCTCGGCATCTGGGGCGCGATCGCACTCGGCGCCGTCGGCGCGCTGATCGCCTGCCGCCGCCGGGGCATCCCGCTGCCCGCGATGGCCGACACCCTCGCGCCGGGCATCGTGATCGCGCAGGCCATCGGCCGGGTCGGCAACTACTTCAACCAGGAGCTCTACGGCGCGCATACCGATCTGCCGTGGGGCCTGGAGATCTACCAGCGCATCAACGTGACCGACCCGAACGACTTCCTGAACGGTGTCGCCATCGGGCACATCCCGCTGGCGGACAGCCCGGTGCACCCGACGTTCCTCTACGAACTGATCTGGAACCTCGGCGTCGCGCTGCTGATCATCTGGGCGGACAAGCAGTTCCGCCTCGGCCACGGCCGCGTGTTCGCGCTCTACGTCGCGGGCTACACCGCGGGCAGGTTCTGGATCGAGCTGATGCGGACCGACGCCGCGAACCGCGTCTTCGGCCTGCGGGTCAACGCGTGGGTCGCGCTCCTGCTGCTCATCGCGGGGATCGTCTACTTCGTGCTGGCCGCGAAGCGGGGGCCGCGGGAGCTGCCGGAAACGTTGTGGAGCAAGGACGTGCCGCGGGAATCGGACTCGCCTGACTCCGCTTCTCCTGCTGCTTCCGCTACTTCTGATTCCGCTTCCGCTTCCGATTCCGCTGCTTCTGCTTCTGCCGCCGATGTGGCCGATGTGGAACACGCGGAGGTGGGGGCGGCTCCGGACACCGTCCGGGACTCGGCCGCGGACAAGGCGACCGAGGACCCCGAAAAGTAGCGCTTCACCGCATTCCGCGCGCGTGAAGGCCCCCTTCCCTCGGCTCAGCCGAGGAAACTCGACCTTCATTCCTTCAGGGAGCACGCCCTACGCCGTGAAGGCCTCTCTCCCTACCTGAGGCCCCCCGCGCGCGTCATGAGGGGTCCCCATAGGACAACCGCGACATCGAGAGTGGCTTCGAGATGATCCGTCCACAGGTCCCGCGCG
>NZ_JBFBBY010000019.1:0-83285 GCF_040682875.1 Amycolatopsis sp. NPDC051071
CCGCGACATCCCGCACGGCACCGGCGTGGCGTCGGTGATCCACAGATCGTCGAACCAGGACGGACAACACATCGCCACAGTCATGATCGCCTTGCGCAGCAACGGCTGCGCGGTCTTGAGCCGCTTGTGATAACCGGACTGAGTCAGCATGGCGGGAAACAAGGCCCGCCACCCGGCGTCGGCATGAATATGCCGGATCCAGCGGCGCTCACTGCTGTAACGCAGCAGCACCTGCGCCACCGCCATCGTGATCAGCTCACTGTCAGTCAACGCCGGCCGCCGACCACGACCAGCACGGGGCGGCACGACATGGTCGTCGACCAGCACGTACAGTGCGGTCAGGAGGGTGTCCAGCTCATTCGTCACAGTTTGATCTTGGACACCCTCCTCTCATGCCCGCACAGCCGCCCCCCTTCACGCAACCTTCACGGAATCACTCATCTAGACCGGCGCGTGCCTTGGCTTCGTACCAGGCGTTCCGGCACCGCACTCGCGTGGCCGTCCTCCTGCGTCGCAGAAAGCCGCCCGGCTCGGACACTTCCTCGTTCCACGACCACTCCAAACGCATCAGGCGGTGCAGCCGGTCGTGGTCCCGTGCGCCCAGGAGATGGCTGGGCAGATGCCGCAGGTAGTAGTCGTCCAAGTCGGCCGCTGGATTGGGCTGCGGAACCGGAGGTGCACCTGTCGTGGCCCCCACTGATCCACGTTCACCAGTTGTCCGCCGGAAAATCACAGCACCACTCACACCCCCTGCGGTCACATGCCCGGAGTACCGCCAAATGCACACGTGACCGACCACCCGTCACTTGGCAGTCCCAACGGCTATTTGCCTCCGCCCATAAACTGGCACCGGGTCGTGGCCGGAACATGAGTGGTTGGAGGGTGAGGCTTGCCGTACGCCGTATGGCTGGAGCTGACTGCACCGGAGCCGGTGCGCGATGCGGCCGCCGGCAACTGCCGGATCTGATCGTCGAGCTGCTGAAGGCAGGCTGGGACGTTCCCGTCGTGCCGAGGCTCGACGACGAGGATGACCCTCCTGCCGTCGATGAGGACGAAGACACCGGCCCCGGCCTTCTCGATATGCGCGTGCTGGGATATCCCGACGGCGCCATGATCGGACTCGCTGTCGACACCGAAGTCCTGGAGGTCGCGACCACTATCGGCGCGAGCCTCGGACGTCACCTGGCGGACGCTGCACCCGCCCTGCTGGGCTGGACGACCGACTCCCTACGCGCCACGAAGCTGACCTCGCCAGACCCCTCGGGTGACTGGTTACCGCCGCTGCGCGACGACGGCCCCCGGTTCCCTGTGGCGGAGCACTTGCGCAGCGACCTGCTCGAGATGGCTGCCCAGTTCCTGATCGCCGGCGCCGTACGCGACCTGCACGACCCCACCGGCGAAAGCCGCTACACCCCCGAAGCGGTCGACGCCGCCGACCTCGTCGCCGGAGCCGCCACACAGCATCCCTGGGGCCGCGAAGTGGCAGGAGACCTCGGCACACTCCTGATCGCGGCCGGCCGCGGCGAAGCCGCCTCCGGCACCCGCCGACCGCTGATCGGCCGTGGCGGCGGGGACACCGCACTCGCACAGCAGCTGCTGGAGTCCGTACGCGGCGAGATCGACGAGCCGACTATCGCGTTCGACGACGACCGGATGCGTGGCCACGTACTCGTCGAAGAGTTCATGGAACGCCACGACCTGCAATGGAACCAGCACAACGACGAGGACCCCGATGCCGGCGAACGGCGCAGCAGCGACCAACTACGGGCGCTGCTGTGGGCCGGGCTGCGGGCCCTGGCCACCCTGAGCCACGACGTCACCGACCACGCCCGCTCGCCCTGGCTCTGGCTCACCGGGCTCCGCATCGACAGAATCAGCCCCGCGGTCGGCGTGCTCGCCGAAATCGACGACGAACACCTCACCGTGGCCGACGAGGACGACACCGAGGAACTCGCCAGCGCGGCCCAGGCGCATCTGATCGTCCGTGCGGCGTTGCTGTATCCCGACCTGCTCGAGAGCGAAGACTTCACCGAGCCCTGGTCACCGCTGTCCGACACCACAGTCACCGCCGGACCACTGCACCACATCGCCGGCGAGGCACTGACCGCCCTAGGCTCCGACGCCATCCAAAAAGCGGCCAGCACCACCAAACTCCGCAAGACCGCAGACCTCGTGCTGCCCTCTCTCCGCGCCATCGAGGCCCTGCAAGAAGACAACGAGGATGACGAGGGCGACCCATACAACGATCTCTTCCACGCTCTCGAGCAGCTACTTCCCGGGCCACGCAAGAAAACGAATAGACGGCTCCGTCTGATCCGCGACTTCCTGTCGCTGCTCACCGCCGCAGCGAACACCGCATCCGAAACACCAGCCAAGATCGCGAGCAGCCTGACCATCGCGCCCGCCGCGACAGCCTGCGTCCTGCTATCCAGCGACGACAGTGATCGGACCGAACAACGGCTGCAAATACACATTCTCATCGCCGCAGCCGCCCTTGACCCCACCATCGCCGGAAGCTACGCCGCCGACCTCCCCGCGTTGCGCAGCAAAGACCCTCGCGACGAACCCGCCCTGCGCAACCAGGTCAACATCTGGTGGAACCGCGTCCTCCACGTCATCCGCCAGCAACCCGAACTCCTCAGTGATCAGCCACCGTGCCCGGATCCTGGTGCCAGCCTGCTGAAGACGACGACAGACAACACAGAACCATCGAGCACACTCGACCACCTGACCACAGCACAAGCCGCTGTCGCCGTCATCCAAGCCATCTCAGCCATTAGCGTCGCCCACGACGACCCCGACCTTCCCGCCGAGATCCTTCAGTGAACCGCCCCGGGTTCGGTAGAGACTCGTTACTGGGGTCAGGCAACCAGGCTGGTCAGGTCACCGATCTCGTACAGGGTCTCGAACTCGGTCGGTGGCCGATAGCCACAGGCCTCGTGCAGTCGCCGATGGTTGTACCAGTCGATCCATGCATTCGTGGCTGTTTCGACCTCCCGCATATTATGCCACGGGCCTTGCGGTTTGATCAACTCCATCTTGTAGAGACCGATCGTGGATTCGGCGAGCGCGTTGTCGTATGCGTCACCGACCGTGCCGATCGACGCGTCGATATCCGCGTCGATAAGATGCTGGGTGAACCGAAAAGACGTGTACTGACTCCCGGCGTCAGAATGGTGAACAAGTTTGCTCTCGCCTTCTTGTCACCGGTAGTCACGGTGCCGCAATCCCATGTCGATAGCGTCGAGCACCAGATCGGTTTCCTTGGACATACTCGCCCGCCAGCCGACGATCTTGCGGGAGAACACGTCGATGGCGAACGCGACATAGACGGTGCCGGCCCAGGTGGCGACATAGGTGAAGTCCGCAACCCACAACCGATTCGGCGCACCCGCAGCGAACTGGCGTTTCACCAGGTCCACCGCCCGCACACCGTCCTTGTCCGAGATGGTGGTGCGGACCGTCTTGCCGCGGACGGCGCCTGCCAGACCCAGCCTGCGCATCAGCCGCTCCACCCGGCACCGGCCCACGACGACACCGTCCCGGTTCAGCTGACGCCAGATTTTCCGGGCACCATAAACACGGTAATTCTCGTCGTACACGCGTTGGATTTCCTTCATCAATTCCTCGTCACGCACCGCCCGCGCCGAGAGCGGACGCGTCAGAGCGGCATAATAGGTGGAAGGGGCGATCTTGATTCCGAACTCGGTCAGCACGGTACAGATCGGCTCGACCCCGAACCGGTCCTTGTGTTCCGTAATGAACGTTACGAGCGCGGCAGTCGAGGGTCGAGCTCCCTCGCGAAGAAAGCCGACGCCGCCTTCACAATCTCATTCGCCCGACGCAGCTCCGCATTCTCCCGACGCAACCGCTTCACCTCGTCGGAGTCCTCGCTCGACATGCCCGCCCGCGTCCCCGCGTCCACCTCAGCCGCCCGCACCCACTTGCGCAGCGTCTCACTGGACACATTCACCTTCGCCGCGACCGACACGATCGCCTCCCACTGCGAGCCATACTGCCCAACCTGCTCAAACACCAACGCAACAGCACGTTCCCACAGCTCAACCGAGTACTTCATCCTCCGAGCCATGATCTACATCCTCACTCACACGAGGAGCCTCCATCAAACCCGGGGCGGTTCAGGGTGATGAGACGGCATCGCGGCGGCTCGCGGACGCGTTCTCGCCGTCCACGATTGACGCGTTGCTGAAGGACGCGAAGTCCGCTGGCACGCCGATCGATGGTGTGGATGGTCTGCTGAATCAGATGACCAAGGCTGTGCTGGAACGTGCTTTGCAGGCCGAGCTGACTGACCATTTGGGTTATGACGCGGGCGATCCCGCCGGTCATGGGTCCGGCAATTCCCGTAACGGGAAGTCCCGGAAAACTGTGTCGACCACGAACGGCCCGGTCGATATCGAGGTGCCGCGTGACCGGAATGGTTCGTTCGAACCGGCGATCGTGCCGAAGCGAGCACGACGGATCGGCAATATTGATGACATGATCCTGTCGCTGTATTCGCGGGGGATGACGACTCGTGATATCGAGGCACACCTGCGTGAAGTGTATGGGGTGAATGCGTCCCGGGAATTGATCTCGAATGTGACCGAGGTGGTGGTCGACGAGATCAAGGCGTGGCAATCACGTCCCCTGGACGAGGTGTATCCGATCCTGTATGTCGACGGGATCCGGATCCGGGTGAAGGACAACGGGGTCGTCACCACCAAGGTCGCCTACCTGGCCATCGGTGTCGACGTGGACGGCCGCAAGCACGCCCTGGGCTGCTGGATCCAGGACACCGAGGGCGCGAAGTTCTGGCAGAAGATCCTGTCCGATCTGCGCAATCGAGGCGTCAAGGACATCCTCATTGCCTGCTGCGACGGCCTGACCGGCCTGCCTGACGCGATTCACGCGATCTTCCCGGACACCGTCGTGCAGACCTGCGTCGTGCACGTCATCCGCAATGCGATGCGGTTCGTGTCCTACGGCGACCGCAAGAAAGTCGTCAGGGCGATGAAAGAAATCTACACCGCGCCCACGCTCGAAGCCGCGGAACTCGGCCTGGCGGAATTCGACCGGCAATTCGGTACGCAATACCCGGGTGCGATCGGCGTGTGGCGCAACGCGTGGGACGAGTTCATCCCGTTCCTGGACTACCCACCGGAACTCCGTAGAATCGTCTACACCACCAACGCCATCGAGTCCATCAACTTCCAACTCCGCAAAATCACGAAGAACCGTGGACACTTCCCCGACAAAGACGCCGCCATGAAACTGCTCTATCTCGGACTCCGCAACATATCCAGTCAACGAGGAGGCGATTCCGGGACACACTGATCAACATCTTTCCCGGACGCATACTTTTCTGATAACCTACAAACGTAAGCAATCACCTCTGGCTTACACAAAAAACGTGACAGGCTCAGTTGCCGATCCTGTATACACTGCCGGGAAAGTCAGTGATGAGATCACCGAAGCCCCGGCGGTGTTTTTTGGGTGATGAGAATGCCCTCGATCAGCCGTCGCATCCGCGACGGAAGTGGTGGACTACCTCCTCTTCTTAGGCAAATTTTTGGCAAGATCTGACCTGAAAAATAGAACGAGTGCTACCACTACTACGACGGTTAGCAGTAGGAAGGTTAGCCATGGCAAATTATACTTTTCTGCAAGGGCAGCGCCAACAAAGCCTGCAACGAGAGCAAGAAGTACCATTACCAAAGTCGCTACGACGTGTATAGTTTTTGATTTAAGTCGATGTCCCATTTAGTCAATTTCCCTTCGGGTTCGCGTTCGCCGCGCAGAGAAGGTGACAGGGTCCCGGCCAGGTACATATCGTCCAAGACCCTGTCAGCCCTTAGCACTTCGCGTTTATTACTTGCGGCAGAAGGTTCGGCACAGGGCTGGACCGAACCGTTTGCGCGTTGCGACTCCAATGCCTACGACGGCGCCGAGCCCACCACCGATACCGGCACCCGCTCCGGCGCCCGCACCGCAGCCGACTGGGCCAAACGCACAGGCGACAAGACCCGCCCATAGCGCCGATGCCAGCGCCAGCGAATTCCCCGATAATATCCGCGTCCGAGATGAAGTCGTCGACACTGTAGGCGCCGGTGGGGTCGCCGCTGTTGATCGGGTCGCCGGTGGCGTAGTTACGGGTTGATCTCCTGCCCTGCGGGGTCGGGTTGGGTGAAGCGACCCCAGGTAAGCTGATGACGGAGAGCGCAAGAACCAGCCGCGCTCTCCGTCATCGTTTCCCATCCTGTGGCTATCGCAGTTTTTCCCATCTGCGCTTCACGGAAAGGGCAGAGTAGGCAAATAGCAGTGCCAGAACCGCCGCCATGACGATATTGAGGGTGGTGGGCCAAAAGACAGCCAGCACGACGAAGGTGACGAGCAAGATTCCTGAGATGACCAGGAAGACCATGCTTGTGGATTTGCTCATCGTGTCTGGTTCTCCTTGCGTTCAATTGATGTGGCTAGCTGCACGCGAGCGCCGCATTGGTGATAGCGGTCACGGTGGCGACTGTCGATCCCACTGCCAGTCCGGCCGTGACGCCGGCTGTGGCGGCGCTGGTGACGTAGGTGGCGGCGGTCCCCACCAGGCCGAGAATGGAGGTGACGCCGGCCTTGACGCATGCTGACGACGCGGCGCCTGTGGGGTTCTGTTCTGTTGCAGGGGTCTGCTTGGGCGTAGTTGTAGGGGTTGGGTTCTTGGCCGGTGGGGTCGGTTTGGGTGAAGCGGCCCCAGGTGGGGTTGTAGTTGCGGTAGCCGGTGAGGTAGGTGCTGTTTCGGAGTTGGTAGGTGCCGATCCAGCGGAAGTGGTTGGTGTCGGCTGCCGGGCCCGTGGCGGTAGTGGTGCCGTACGGGCTGTAGGTGTAGGTGGCGGCCAGGTCACCGTTGGTGTCGATCAGGCCGAGGACGCTGCCTTGGTAGTCGGTGATGAGGTTGTGGCGTGCTCCGGTGGCGGTTTTCTGGGTGATGGGGGTGCCGTCGGGGTCGCGGGTGTAGCTGGTGCGGGCTCCGTTGTCGGTGACCTGCGTGGTGCCGAGTGCGGTTTCGCCGAAGACGTGGGTGGTGCTGGTGCCGTTGACGGTTTCGGTGATGGTGCGGCGTTGGGTTTGGTCGACGGTGTCGTAACTGGCGGAGAACACCTGCTGTCCGCCGGTGGTGGTGCGGGTGAGTTGGTTGGTGGGGCTGTAGGTGTGGCTGGTGTCGCCCGCGGTGTTGCTGGTCAGGTTCCCGGCGCCGTCGAAGGCCAGTTTGTCGTTGCCTGCTGTGGTGGCCTGGTTGGCGGTGTTGATGGTGAACGCGGTGCCGGCCAGGTTGGTCATGTTGCTGGCGTTGTCGTAGGCGAAGGTGTTGTTTCCGGCTTTGGTGAGCCGTCCGAGGCTGTCGTAGGTGTAGGCGGTGGTGTCTCCGTTGATGTTCTTGGCCTGTAGTTGGTTGCTGTCGCCGCCGCCGGGTTTGGTGTAGTTGTAGGTGTGGCGCAGGAGTGGGATTCCGCCGGTTTTGTTGACGGTGATGCTGGTTTGACGGCCGCTCTTGTCGTAGCCGGTGTACTGCACGGTGCCGCCGGCGAGGTTGCTGCGGGTGCGGCGGTCGGCGTCGTCGTAGCCGAAGGTGGTGCTCTGCCCGAACGGATCGGCCAGCGTGGTGAGCCGGTCCGCGGCGTCATAGGTGTAGGTGGTGGTGCCGCCCGCGTCGGTCAGGGTTGCGAGGTTGCCGACCTTGTCGTAGGTGTAGCCGACGGTCTCCACTGAGGTGCCTTCGCTACGTTTGACTTGGACCGGCTGGCTGGCCGCCGGGGTTTTCGCCCACTGGAATGAAGTAGTCACCGCACCGAATCGGCGCGTGATCAGATTGCCGATCGCGTCGTAGGTGCTGGACTGCGAGGCTTGCCCGTTGCGGCTGACTGCGACCACGCGGTCGAGTTTGTCATAGCTGTAGTCGAGGCGCACGCCGTTGCCGTCGGTGACGCTGGTGACCCGTGACAGCGAATCGTAGCCGTAGCGGGTGGGTTGGATCGGGCCGGACGGGTCCATCGAGGTCAGGTTGCCCGCGGCGTCGTAGCCGAAGGTGGTGAGCTGCCCGTTGCCGTCCGCGCTGGACGCCACGGTGCCCTGGGGATGGTTGTAGGTGAGGACCTGCAAGTCGGCGTTCAAACCGGTGGAACGCACCTTGGTGAGGTTGCCCGCGTTGTCGTAGTCGCGGGTGACTTCGTTGTTCTGCGGGTCTTTGACCGAGGTGGGTAGGTGCGGCTGCCCGGATTTGGTGTAGCCGATGGTGTTCTTGGCGCCGGTTGGCAGTTCGGTGCCGATCAGATTGTTGAGGCTGTCGTAGCTGCGGGTGGTGTTGTTGGTGAGCCCGTCCGTGGTCACCTGGACATCGCTGTTGGCGGTCCAGGTCTTCTTCTGTGAGTGGCCGAGCGCGTCGATGGCCTCGGTCTGGCGGCCTTGGTCGTCGTACTTGTAAGTGACCTTGTTGGTGTTGGCGTCGGTTTCGGTGGTTTGCTTGTCGCCGTAGGCGAATAAGGTGGTCAGCGGGCCCGCCTGGCCGGGAACCCGTACGTCGGTGACCCGGTCGGACGAATCGTAGAAAAGTTGGGTCTTGCCCTTGTTCGGGTCGATGAGGGCGCTGAGATTGTTCGCGGCGTCGTACTGCAGCGTGGTCTGATTGCCCGCACGGTCGGTGTAGCTGCTCAGCTTGCCCGTTGAGTCGTAGACGTAGCTCGCAGCGGTGGTGCCTGTGTGGTCGGTGATGGCGGTCAGGTGCTGAGCACCGTCATAGGCGAAGGTGGTGACTCGCCCTTGGGAGTCGGTGATCGATGCGAGGGTGCCGTTGCCGTGGTAGCGAGGCGTGGTGCTGTTGCCGTTGCGGTCGGCCTGTGTCGTAAATGGTCATCGCGGGTGGGAAGTCGTTGGGCATCTGCCGCCAGGCGATCCCGCCCCGGCTCAGGTAGAAGATCGCGTCCAGGACGAGACGGCGAGGGTGTTTCTCGGGCCGGCCGCCTTTGTCGGTGTTGTTGCCCGGCGGTGGCGGCAGCGGCGCGAGGATCACCCATTGGGCGTCGGTCATCGACGACGACGGGTAGAACGGGCACAGCGGCGGCGAGGTGAGCGACTCACCGTGGGCCGGACACGACAAACACCGGCAGATAGGCGACACTGGCACGCGAGCTCCTGGTGGGACCGGTATTGGTGTGAGAACCACCAGTCCTACCGGGAGCTCACCCCATTCCCCGGCATCACCACGCCAACCACCGCCATCAAGTTCTCAGACGCCCTCTTACGCCGACGGCCGTCCGTGGATCGGTTTCGACTACCGCCAGCGGCTCGCCAAGCGGCTCGCGGAACAGGACCGCATAGATGATCTTCGCCGCGTAAGCTCAGCCAGTGCAGCTGGAACCATGCACGCTGAGCCTTACCTGGTAGCCCTGCCCGCTTTCCACAACGCACCCGAGAAACTGGCACGGGATGCCGTCAGCGACGACGGCTTATCGCTACAAGCCCTCCGGCTCCTGGCTGTGAACGGCTTCGTCGCCCACGCCAACGAACTGCGGCGCTTCGGCCTGACACCCGACGGCGACATCGCACTCGATGCGGACTGCGCAAGTTCCGCCACGCCCGCTCTGATTCGAACCCTACGTCGAGAACAGCTGATCCGGCTCGCCGAAGTAGCCTGGTAGCACCGCAGACGCCGCACGGTCATCGTCCTGATAGCCCCATGGCTTCGGGCAAGAGTGGTCACCCGGTTGATGGCTTCACCAGCGCACGCGACATCTCCGCGACGCTCTGCACCCTAGCTTCAGCCCGCTGAACCGCCACCTCACTGGCAGACATGGTCCGAGGCCGAGTACTGCCTCTTGGCCTGCGAAAAACTGTCGACGAACCGATCTTCCCGGTAGGCTGCGGTCACTGGCTTGATCGACCGGGCTTCCGGCCTGCTCGCCGGGCATCTCACGGTGCTGGGCGTGCCAGCGGAGTCCCCGCCAACTGGAACTTCTGGACTGACCGGCCCTGCCGACCAGGCCACGTCTTCGAGTGATCAGGATGAGAACGACGAGGACCTGGTCGAGAAGGCGCGGTCGGGAGTTGCCGCCGTCAGTGATCGGCGGCCGTGGCGTGAAGACTCAAGGCCAGTGGTTCGCGCTCGGCAGAAAGGCCACGTCCATCACCAGCGGACTGGATGATCGCACGGACCGGGTGGACGAGATCCTGAAGGAGGCGGGGTGCATGATGCGGCCGGTGACGGCCGGAAGCTCCGGGGCCCATCACCGCACAAGTCCCCCCGACCAGCATTATCCTCGTCGGTTCGCCGCCATCACGCCAGCTATGACACGGCCTCTCTGATCACCACCTCGAGTGGGACTGATCAGACGCTGCCGCGGTTGGATGGTAACGACGTACTCACCGCCGCAGGTGTCACCGGCTCAACGTCAAAGCTCGACGTTGTCGATTGCGGCCCTGGGCCGATAGAAGTCACTGGGTGTGGAAGGTGTCCGTCATACGGACGGCGTGCTGGGCCGTCGGCCGGGCACCACTGTCCATTCGGGACACTTAGACGGTAACTACACCGAAGTCGAACACAGACAGGCTCGGTCTCGGGAGTGGTCGATCCCTGTGGGGCGCACACCCACGGCTCAGGCAGTCGACGGCGTGTCCTCCGGAAGGACACCGGCTCGGCGTGGCGGCTGGATTCGGTATTCGCCGCCTGACTATCACCACGTCTACAACCGCCTTGGCTACTGCTGAAGACAACGACAGTCGACGAGGCAGCGCGGCCTGCCCGCCTCAGACGACATCCCTGCCGCCGGTCTTTCGAGACGCGGCGGGCGTCATGACCGGATCCGCGGCGACGCGGGCCCAGTTCCGGAAGTCGGTGCCGGCAGGCGACCGAGGCCCTCCGTCGCGAAAGGATTTCCGGGAGAGCAGTCCAGGACCGCTTGCCAGTGGGTCTGTGCCGTCTCGTGCTCGTCGAGCTGGTAGCTCGCCAGGGCCAGGGCGTTGCGCGCCTCGGCGTCCATCGGACACCAGTGGACGACGGCGGCGAAGAGTTCCCTGGCCTCGTTCAGGTCACCCGCCCTCGCTGCGGCCAGGCCTGCGTTGAACAGCTGGGCCGGGTAGGCGGACAGGCGGCCGAAGTGACGCAGCGGAGCGGTGCAGCGGACGCACGCGTCGGCGTCCGCTGCGTTTTCCGCGCCGCAGCCGGGTAACGGGCAGCGCAGCATCACACCAGCTCCTCGGGGAGGAGAGCGGCGTACCCATCGCCGGACTTGGGAGTCAGTACGTTCCTGATCTGCCGCAGCCGCTGGGAGTGCTGACCGACCCGCGTGCGGACAATGGCCGGATCGCGGTCGACGTCGCGTTCGAGGGTCGCAAGGGCGCGCTGGATCTCCGATATCTCCCGCTGGAAGTCCTTCCGGCGCCTCGACTCCGCGAGCCGCATCACTTCGGTGGCGAACTGGACGACTTCCCTGACGTAGGCGGCGGTGCGCTGGGATTCGGTCCCGGTGTCGTCGCCGCGCCCCGACCGGCGGTAGAGCCCGGCGAGGTAGTTGCGGATGGCGTCGAGCTGCGCGATCGCCTCGGCATAGGCGCGCTGGTCACGGTTGCGGTAGGCACGTTCGCCGTGGTCGGCCTGCGCGTTGATCGACTTGGCGACGTCGTGCTGGTCGTGCTGGATGGCCAGGCCCTCGGTGACCTGGTGGACGATCACGTTGAGCTCGCGGCAGTTCGCGACGAGCTCGTCGAACTCTGTTTTGGGTGGCTCGAGCACGTCTTCGGTGGCGGGCAGGTCGTCGACGACGACCTCGAGCTCTTCGAAGTCGTGGACCGCCTGCGCCCGGTCGCCCCTGGCCACCGCGGCTTCGAGTTGTTCCGCGAAGAAATCCCACTTCTCCTCGGCCACCGCCCGGTCACCGGCCTTGAGGAACTGGACGCCGTCGCGGAACCGGGCGGTCAGGTCGTCGATCTCCGCCCGTGTCGGGATGTCCCGCTCGGGCGGGTCGACCACCTTGGCGTCGAACTCAACCGAGCCGATGGCGCCCTGCACGGTGATCATGGCCCGGCCGTCGACGCGGACGACGAAGGTGATTTCCGTGCCCCGGGCGGTCGTGGAGGGCACCGGAACTTCGATCACCTGGATCCGGCGCCGGCGCTGGTACAGCGGGAATAGCACCTTTTCCGTGTCGCCGGGATGCTGGAAGCTAAACCGTGCGTCGGTCGGCAGCGGCGTCAGCGCCGGGAGCAGTTCCTTGCGAACGGGCTTGCCCGCCCGGCTGACCTCCAGCAGGAATGGCTTGGGGAGCTTGCCGGGCGCGTCGCCGCCGTCGGGACCGAGGTCATCGCTGTGCGAGACCGGGCGCGCGGTCGACATCACCGGTGTCCCGGCGCCGTCGAACACCTCGAACGACAGCAGGCTTTCCGCCCCGGACTGGATCGGGACCCGGGTGAAGGCGAACGTCCCGCCGGAACCGAGGTCGGCGTCGTCGTCGTAGGTTCCGGTATTCAGCTGGATGTGCCCGCCGGTGAGGTCGATGTCGTCGGTCAGCGCCTCGACCTTGCCTGCGACGCGGGTCCGGGTCGTGCCGGTGGCCCCGGTGCCCCGGAAGGAGATGCGCACGGTACGACCGCGGTCCTGACTGACCAGGCCGCCGGTGGCCGACGCGCGGACCGCCGCGCCCAGCGCGACGATGGTGTCCACCTTGTCGTAGACCGGCGCGGCGCAGCGCGCTCCGGTCGGCCCGCACAGCTCCTGGGTGACGAGCTCGCGCACCAGCGGGATGTGAGTGGACCCGCCTGCCAAGATCACCTGGTCTACATTGGACAGCGTGATACCCGCCTCCTTGGTGGCGACAGCGATCGCCTCGTGGCAGTAGCCGAGGGTCTGGGTCAGCAGCGGGCGGGCGACGGCCTCGAACTCCTCCCGCTCGACGAACCTGTCGATGATCACCGGGGTACCGTCCTTGTCCCGGACGGTCCCCGCGTCGCGGAACATAAAACCGTCCTGAGTGGACAGAGCTTGTTTCACCCCTTCGGCCAGCATCCGCAGCTGCGCGAATCGGATCCGGTCGTCGGCATCGCTCGCGACGTCGAGGTCGAACGCGTACCCGTCCTCGATCAGGTACTCCTGGATCCGGCCTGCCATCTCGATGTCGATGTTGTCGCCGCCCAGCATGGTGTTGCCGCTGATCCCGAGCACCTCGAACGCCCCCGCGGTGCACCGCACCACGCTCACGTCGAAGGTGCCGCCGCCGAGGTCGTAAACGAGGAACGTGCCGTCCGTGGTCTTGGTCGACCAGCAGTGGTAGCACGCGGCGGCGGTCGGTTCGTGCAGCAGGTCGAGCACCTCCAGACCGGCGAGTTCGCCCGCCTGCCTGGTGGCCTCGATGGCGGGGTAGTCGAAGTAGGCAGGCACGGTGACGATCGCCCGGTCGACGACCCAGGAGGCGCCGTCGGACTCCCAGGTGGCGACGTCCGTTTCGATCTGCCGCTTCATCTCGGCCAGGATCTTCGAGGAGACCTGTTCGGGAGACATGTCCTCGTCGGTCACGCGCACGGTGGTGCGCCCGCCCATCAGCCGTTTGACCGAGCGGATCGGCTCCGGTGCCGTACCGGCGCGGCGGGCCGCCATCCGTCCCACGACCAGGTCTCCCGACCTCGGGTCCTTCCACACGCAGCTCGGGGTGGTCACCGTATGCCGGGTCTCCTTGTGCAGCAGGACGTCCGTGTCGGCGCGGTTCATCACCGCGACCGCACTGTTGGTGGTGCCGAGGTCGATCCCGACCGCCTTGCTCAGGATGTGTTCCATCACGTCTTCCCCTCGTCGGCGCCTTCGCGCGGGTCCGGCGCGCCCATGATCACCAGGCCGGGGTGGACCACCTCGGCTCCGTATCGCACGATCGGCTCGATGGTCTCGGCGACCACCTCGCCGGCGTATTCGGGACCGTGCCGCCAGCCCGTGACCCGGACCAGGTCGCCGACCTCGTCGAACGGCCGCCCGGTCGGGTCCAGGACCGTCAGCCCGCCGCGGTCGAGCGCGGCCATCATCTGGTCGCGCAGCACCAGGAAGGTGCGCCGGGGCACGGCCAGCCCGGCGTCGATCAGTGCCTGGTCATGCCTGCGCAGCGCGGCCGACAGGGTGAAGACCAGCACGGCTTGCTCGGCCGCGGCGGCGTGAACCCCGGCGAGCGCCTCGGCCGCCGCGGCGCGCTCGGCGTCGAGGTCGCGGCGGCAGCGCTGCAGTGCCGCGGCCAGTTCCGAGGCGGGCGAGAGCAGCTCGACGGGCGCGGCGACCGGCCGTTCGCCGAAGGCCGACCAGCCGAGCTCGACCGGCGCCGGTGTCTCAGCCGAAGAGGACATGGCGCACCTCGATCGGCGGGGTGCCCCAGACGGGACGCACGGGCGGGTCGGCCAGCGCGGCGGCGACGTCGGGTTCCGGCAGGGCGAGCACCTCGTCGAGCACCAGCCCGAGGACGGCACGCAGGTCGAAGTCCGCGCGGCGCAGGGGGACGGCGCCCTCCGTCATCGCGGAGAAGTCGACCGGGTTGCGCCGGTTTTCGTGCTCGAACGGCTCCCAGTCGCGCTCGAGGTAGTCGCTGCCGGGAACTTCGAGCAGCTCATGCCGGAGCCGGACCTCCGGGTGGGTGATCAGCGCGCGCCGCGCTTCGGCAATCGCATGGCGTTCGGCGTCGGTTTCGGCCAGCTCGGCCGCCTCGGCGGCCCGATCGACGATCTCCTTGCCGGTCGCGTCCGCGGGCAGTTGCAAGACGTGGAAGGGGTTGCGGTTCACTGTGCGCGCCTCAGTTCTTCGAGGTTCCTGCGGATGGTCTTGTTCTTCGGATCCAGGGCCAGTCCGTCCTCCAGCAGCTCGCAGGCCGTGGTCAGCAGCTGCGTGTGCTCGATCCACCGGGCCGCGCAGGACCGGCAGAGCCGGCCGCGGTGCTCGTCCCAGAACATTTTGACGGTGGCCTGAAACTCTCCCTGGACAGTGACACGCGCCACGACGGAGGCGATCAGCGCGACGCGTGCCGGTTTCGCCGCTCCGCCGCACACCGCGCAATCCTGGCCGCCCGGCTGGAAACGCGTGCTGCGGTCCAGGATGCCGGGGAATCTGCCGTCCAGTTCGGCGAACAGGTCGGCGGAGAGTCCGTACTGGCTTCCTTCGATCGCCAGCCGGGCCCGCTTCATGACGTCGGCGAAGGCGTTCTCGAACGGTTGCTGCGCCTCCCGCGACTCGTTCGCCAGGTGGATCGCCTCGGCGTTGAACGCCGCCGCCAGCTGTTCCGGCAGGGCCTTGCGTTCGGCACCGCGTGCCTGCGCCATCCGCTCGTCCGCGAGGCTTCTGGCCAGGGTCCAGTCCTTCGCGCGCATCGCCGCGCGCAGATTCACGGTGACCAGGCTGGTCTCGGCCAGCGCACGGATGCCGGGTTCGGGATCCTCCCGCAGGACCAGGTTCAGATCCTTGCGGGCGGCATCGAGCTTGCCCTGCTCCATGAGCCGCGTCGCCCGCCGGAAGTACGCCGCGGCCCGCAGCTGCCGCCGGACCTGCTCGGTAGCCGCGCTTCCCGGCTCGATACCGTCCAAAGTGGACAACGCTTCGTCGTCGCGGCCCGCCTCGATGGCTTTCGCCGCTTTTTGGAGCTGCCGCGCGGCCAGTTCGTCGGCGGCGTCGGCGAGCAGGGTCTCCGCGTTGCTGTTCCCCGGATCCCAGGCCAGCGCTTCCCGGTAACGGGACCGGGCCTTCGCCGGGTCGCGCAGGCCGAAGCCGCGCAACATCAGGTGCCGCGACAGTGTCTGGTTCGCGGGGTCCATGGCTTTCCCCTTGTCGCACAGCGGTTCCAGCGCCCGCGCGACCGGGGCCGCCGCCTCGGTCAGGTCGGCGAGCTCGGCCATCTCTTCGCGGTGGTAGACGGCCATGGCCCACTCGTTGTACCAGCCGAGCACGGTCTGCAGGACCGTCCGCACGGGCACGTCCAGGCGCAGGAAGGGCTTCATAGCGGCGATGCCGCCCTCGTAGTCCGCGCTGATGCCCTCCGGCAGCCGGGCGATCGCTGCCGGATCGGCGACCACCTCGCGAGCCGCGGCGATAACGTCACCGACCCACCCGTCGAACGTCTCGCGGGCGATCGCCGCGACCTCGGCGAACCGCTGCGGATCGACGCCGCCCGGAAACGGCAGGCCGAACTCGGCGAGCGTGCCTTGCACGGCCGTCACGTCGTCGCAGCCGGCCAGGAAACCCAGGTGCCGGCGCGCCGCGTCCTCGTCACCGTCGGCCAGCGCCCGACGGCCACGGACGGCGTGCGCGGCCAGCAGTTCCCGCATCACCTCGGCGCGCAGGCGACGTTCGTCGTCGCGCACCTCGTCGCGGCAACGCGCCCAGAACCGTTCGGAACTCAGCAGCCCGGCCCACAACGCGGTGGCCACCACCAGCGTGCCGGCCTGGCCGGGGGCGGCCAGCGCACGCTCACGGTAGAGCACGGCCAAGGCGTGCTGAATCAGCAGAGCCGACCCCAGGTGCGGCACGAACCGCCGCCATGCCGTCAGCCCGGCGGCCCGGTCCTTGTCGAGCAACGCGTAGAAGAGGGCGTCGTAACTTTCGACGGCGCGTTCGAGCACCCGGTACCGCCCCGCGTACTCGCGATCGTCGTCGCCAGGGAACAAGTGGCCGAGCAGGCGATCCACGCACCGGGCCAGCACGAGCCGCCGGGCCCGCGCGGAGAGGCCGGATTCCAAGCCGTCCTCGACGCACTCGTGGAGCCGGGCGAGGCACAGCAGCGCACGCTCCTCGTCACCCCGGGCTGTGGCCGCGGCGAGCGCGCGTTCGTTCGTGGTCCAGGTGCCGTCGAGCCTCTTCCTCCGGCCCTTGGACACCGCGAGTTTCACTTTCCGGAAATCACGGCGCAACTTGTCCAATTCAGCGGAGGTGGGCATTAGAGCCGGTGCGGTCGTCGCGTCCGCCACCCGGGCGGCCAGCAGCAGATGACCGGCGGCGCGCAGTTCGTCGCCTGCCCGCCTGGCGATGACCGCGCGGTGACGCAGGATGGCGGCGTACTCCAGGCACGCCCGGCCACCCAGGCCCGCGTCGCCGATCGCCCTACGCCAGAAGGGATCCGCCGTCTCGTGCTCGCCGATCGCGGTCAGGTGACGCGCGGCCGTCAGTGGATCGCCGACGGCGTCGCGGGTCGCCCGGTGCACCAGCCGGGTCAGGTATTCGGGGGCCCGCCGGGTGCGGACCGCGGCGTGCAGATGCGGTAGGGCGGCGTTCAGGTCGACGAGGCCGGTCAGGTCGTGCTCACGCAGCACCGGCACCAGGCTCTGCAGCGCGCGGGCCGGGGCCTCGTCCACCTGCACCGCGGCCATGAGGAGGAGGGTGGCCAGCCCGGTCGGTACGTCCGGGGCGGGCGGCGGGTCCGGCAGCGGGGCGGGCGCGCCGGTCAGCGCCGCGGCCGCCAGGTGGCAGAACCGGGACTCGGCGGACTCGTCGGCCGGGACCGCCCGCAGCGCTCGCGCCGCGCCGGCGTCGTCCCCGTTCCCCAGAACACGCTCGGCGATGGCCAGTGCGGTCGGCGCCCCGGCGCCGACCAGCTCGTGGGTGGCCCCGTACCGGCGCGCTCGGCCTGCCGCGGCGACCTCGCGCATCCGCAGGGCGTCGGGACAGCCGGTCGCGGTGGCGAGCTCGTCCGCCAGGTCGCCAAGGGCCGTGACGCGGATCGGGTCGTCGGTTTCGAGGCGGGCACGGGCGAGCCCCACCGCCACGGCCCGCACCGCGGCCGCGGGCGGGTCGTCCGCCCTCACCAGCGCGCGCACGCAGTGCGCGGCCGCGTCGATGCCCGCCGTCGCCGGTTCGCGGGCCAGCGTGACCAGGGCCGCGGTCCAGGAAACCCACGTGGGTTCGGCCTTCCACGGCGGCTGTTCCGGCACGGGCGTGCCGTCGCCGTCCGGACCGGCCGCGGCGGCCGCCCATTGCAGCAGCCGCGCGTCCCGTGGCGTGACGTCGCCGAGTTCCGCGGCGGCGCGAAACTCCTCGGCCGCGCCCGCGAAGTCCCCGGTCGTCAGCAGGAACTGCCCGTGGGCGTACCGGGCCCTCGGTTCGCCCACCTCCAGCAGCGCCGACAGCCGGACTCCGGCGTTGTCCTGGTCGGCCCACGCCCGCATCAGCTCGACGGCCGGATCCGTGCGCCGGGACAACCGCTCGAGCCTCGCCGGATCCCGGGTGAGCACCGACAGCACCAAGGCCGCCCGCGCGTACCCCAGCCCGTCGGCCGCGTACTCGAGCAGCCCTGGCTCCGGCCAGGCGAGCCCGGTCCACACGAGCTGGTCGGCCAGGGGCAGCCGGGTGAACCACGGGTCGGCCACCCACCTCGTGGTGTCACTCCCGTTCTGCGCGGCGATGCTCGCGCCGATGCCGCCCCGCACGTGCTCCAGATGCGCGGTGGGACCGCCGTCCACCCCGTCCGGCGTCCGCGGCGCGGTCCCGGTGCCTGCCAGGGCCGCGCGCGCCGCGACGACCGCGGCGGCGGATTCCGGAAGCCCGTCGGCGGCGGCCTCCGCGGCGATCGTGTCCGCGGCACCGGGGTCCGCTTCGATCAGCAGGCAGCCGATGGTCCACCGGTCCGAATGTCCCGCCGCGGCGGCAAAGCGCGTGGCGATGCCTTCGCGGTCGCCGAGCAGGAGCAGCGCCCATGCGGCGTGGTAGTTCCACCCGGGGCGGTCGCGATGCCGGTCGGCGAGCGGCACCAAGGTCTGCGCCGCTCCTTCCGCGTCGCCTTCCAGCAGAAGCGCCCGGCCGACCGCGTAGTCCAGCCACTCGGCGGCCTCCACGCCGACCCGCAGCCGCGCGAGCCGGGCCGAAGCCGCCGGGCACAGTCCGTCGACGTCGGCATCGTCGAACCAGCGCAGGACCGCGCTCAGCTCGGCCAGCTCCCCGACAACCCGCGGGACATCGTGCCCCGCCGCGAGGGCAGCGATGCGGTCGTGCGCGCCGGAACGCAGCCAAGCCGACGCCAGGCCCACCAGCGCGTGGTGCCCGCCGCGGTCCTGCTGCCACGCGGCCTCCAGGTAACGGGCGGCCCCGGCCGGGGCGTCCTCGACGAGCAGAGCCGAGTAGCCCAGCGCGAGGTCGATCCCGGGCAACGTGACTTCGGCGGCGCGAAGAACGGCCGCCAGCTCACCGGCCGCGGCGACCCGGTCCGGGTCGGCATCGAACCCGACGACCAGCGCCGCGGCCAGGATCGCGGTGATCGCGCCCTCGTCCGCCGATGCCGCGCCACCCGTCAGATGGTCGACGTAGACCTCCCGGAAGTACGGGCCGTCGGCACCGCGCCGGGCCAGCTCGCGCGCCAGCGCCGACTTCGCCGGCGCCGGGAGGCCCGCCCACCAGTAAAGCGCCGCCATCCTGGCGCAGGCGACGGCGTACTCGCCGCGCGCGTCCCGCGCGGCGATCAGCGGCGACCAGGCGTCGGCGAGGCCGAGCCGCCCCCCTGACCCGTCCGCGACGATCGCGCCCCTGGCCTCCAGATCGCTCAGATCGTCGGACGGCAGCGTCCCGCCGCCGATCGCGAGCACGTCGGCGACGTACGGCGGCCACGAAGCCGCAAGCGCCTTCGGGTGCTCGGTGAACTCGGTCTGCAGAGCCAGCAGCGAGCGGAGCCGGTGCGCCGGATCCGGCTCGGCCAGTGCCGCGGCCCACCGGTTCCGCAGCCTGCCGTGGCGGGTGAACCGGTTCGCGAAGGACGTCATCGCCCGCCACCTCGCTCACGCCCGCGAAGTGTCTCGTAGCGGCGTGCCTGGAACTCGTTGCCGGAGCGGCGGTACGCGTCGGCGAGCCGGGACAGCAGCCGGACCCGATCGCGTGTGTCGTGCAGCAGTGCCGACTGCTCGGTCAGATCCCACGCCTCACGCAGCCTGCGCGCGGCCTCGGTGTGCAGGTCCAGCTTGCCCAGCACCTCGCCCAGCTTGCGCAACAGCTCGAACTTGGCGTCACGAGTGGTGGCCGCCGCGAGTTCGCCTTCGAGCTTGTCCCGCACCTTGTGCAGGCGCCGGACGGACTTGCTGTCGGCCGGGCGCGCTAACTCCACTTCGACCTCGTCGGGCACCGGGTCCTTGCGGCTGAGCGCTTCGAGCAGCTCGGCGGCGTCGCGGAACCGGGCACCTGGCTCGAACTCCAGGCACCGCAGCACGATCCGGTCGAGTTTCGGCGTGACGGTGTTGCTCAGCACCGACGGGCGCACGGCCGGGTGCCGCCGCTTCGCCTCCGCCACCCACTGCGTGTGCAGGTGGTCGGGTACGTGAACCGGAGGCACGAGATCACGGAACGGGTGCTGCCCGGTCAGCCCCTCGTACATGAGCAGCCCGAGGGAGTAGACATCGGAAGCCGGGTTGCTGAAGCCTTCGGACGTCTCCGGGGCCATGTAGGTCACCGTCCCCGCCACGCCCTGCGCGTAGCCGAGTTCCTGGACGCGGGCGGCGAGACCGAAGTCGACCAGCCGGACACGGTTGTCCAGTCCCAGCAGGACGTTGTCCGGCTTGAGGTCGCGGTGCACCACCGGCGGGTCGAGCCGGTGCAGCGCGCCGAGCGCGGTGGCGATCTGCTTCACCCACGTGGCAAGCTGTTCGGCGTCGATCTTGCGCTGCCGCGCGAACCGGTCGGCCAGCGTGCCGCCTTCGACGTATTCCATGGCGAGGAACGCCCGGCCGCCGGCCCCGATCAGTCCGGCGTCGTACACCTGTACCAGGTGCTGCCTGGCCGCGGCGTCGGTGATCCGGTCCATCGCGTCGGCGAGCAGGAAAGCGTCGTCCAGCAGGTCCAGCGCCGCGGCGGCGGTCAGCCCGGTGCGGTGGGAAAGCTTGAGGGCGACCCGGCGCAGCGGCTTGCCCAAGGCGCGTTGCCTGCTCCGGAAGACCGCGCCGAACGCGCCCTCGCCGAGGTAGGTTTCCAGGACGTAGTCCCCGACGAGCTTTCCCTCGAGGTCACGCGCGCGGACCTCGCCGATCGGTGCTGTCACGGGCTCACCGCCGCCGTGAACGCGACGTCCACCGTCGGTGCCGAGGGCAGGGCGTGGTGGCGGCAGAGCACTTCGATCCGGCCACACGCCAGGTAGTCCTTCGGCCGCCGGGTCGCTGCCCGGACGATCGGGTCCTCGACCAGTTCGGCGATCAGCTTCTTGACGATCCGGCCGCCCTCCCGGCCGCCGGAGCGGCGGTTCTCCGTGTCGGCGACGTCCGCGATGTGCGCCACGAGCGAGCCGGGGACGACGAGCTCCTTCTCACGGCTCTCCAGCCAGAACCGTTGCCGCTCCTGGATGATCTTCCGGGTGATACCGGCCATCGCCGCCCGGTCCAGCGGGTCGAAGACGATGATCCGCTGGATGCGGGCCAGGAACTCCGGGGGGAACACCGCCTCGTGGGTGCCGGGGTGGCGAACCTTCGGCAGGTGCTCCCGCACGGCACGGGCGATCTCGGCGGGCTCCGCGCCTTCCGCCGACAGCCGGGAGATCACCTCGGCCCCGGCGTTCGAGGTCAGAATGAAGATTGCCCGGTCGGCGTGCGCGCGGACGGCGCGCTGGTCCTCGATCCAGCCCTCGTCGAAGAGGTTCAAAAACGGCTTCCAGACGTCGGGGTGCGCCTTTTCCGCCTCGTCGAGAAGGAAAACGCAGTATGGGTCGGCGTTGAGCTCGTTGATCAGCCTGCCGCCACGTTCGTGCCCGACATAGCCCGCCGCGACCCCGATGATCCCGGTCACCGACTGCGCCTCGAGGAAGTTGCCCATCGCGTAGGTCTGCAGCCGCTTGGACGCCGAATAGAACCGCGCGAGCGCCTTCGCCAGCTCGGACTTGCCGACGCCGGTCTGGCCCGCGAAGAACAGCACCGACCCGGAGCGCAGCCCGAACTTGATCAGGCGCAGTTCCTCGGCGACCGCCGCGACCGCGCGCGGCTGTCCGACGACATGCGCGCCGAGCGCCTGCTCGTAGTCCTCGCCCGCTTCGGTGTCCACGCCGGCGAGCTGGCCTTCGGGCACGCCGGACACCCGCGACACCACCCGGATCACGTCGGCCACGTCGACGGTGCGCCGTTCACTGCCCTGGACCGCCTGTTCGAAGTCCAGGTCTTCACACGCACGCCGCAATACCGCGACGGCTTTGCGGGGCAGCCGGTCGTTCAAGATGTAGTCGGCGCACAGGCCCACCGCCCGCTCCACGCCCTTCTCCGTGATCTCCAGGCCGAACTCCGCGCCCAGGAGCCGGGCGGCGGCGCCGACCATGTCGAGTGCGATCTCCCGGTCCGGCTCACGCACCTCTACCCTGGTCACCTGCGACCGCATCGACTGGTCGCCCGCGAGCAGGTCCTCGTAGTCGGTGGCGTCCATGATCCCGACGACCTGGACCCGGCCCTCCTTGAGCGCGGCCCGCAGCACCATCCGGTGGTCGGTCCCGGACTCCCCGCGCAGCAGCGCTCCCAACCCGTCGAGACAGAGCACCAGATCGGTGCGTCCGGAGACGTGGGCGATGACCGCGGCCAGCTTGCGTCCGCTGTCTGTGGGCGCCACGTCCCGGCCGTCGACCCACAGGAAGCGCTTGTGGCGCAGGAACGCGATCTCCCCGGTGGCGGCCAGCCTGGCCAGTTCCCGGACCAGGGTGGTCCGGCCGACCCCGTCGTGGCCGGTGACCAGCACGTGGTTGGCGGTCTTGCGGAACAGCGCTCGCACCATGAGTGCCAGCGGCTCGTCGAGATGCGCGGCGTGCGGAATCGTCTCGGTGCGAGCGTTGTGGGTGAGGTCCTCGGCGGGCAGCAGATCACCGGGGAGCCGGAACGCCACCTCCGGCGGCGCGCTGCCCCGGGTGTCCCGCAGGATCTGGTCGAGCTGGCGGTGTGCCGTGGCCAGATCCAGCCGGAGCGGTTCGCGTTCGAGGATCGAAGCCAGCCGGACGGGCGGATCCTCCAGCAGCGCGCCCAGCAGGTGCTGCGGCCCGACCCGGTCGACATCCCACAGGCGGGCCAGCCGGTGCGCGGCGAGCAGCAGCGTGACCATGGCGTCGCCGAGGTCGGCGCGGCGCAGCTGCAGGGAATCACGGGCGTGCTCGGAAATCCGGAAGCCACTGACCAGCGCCTCCGCCACCCGCGCCGGGCCGACGTCCGCGGGCACCTGCAGGCGGACCAGTTGCTCGGTCAGTCCTTCAGTCTCGCCGAGCAGGGCGATGAGGCAGTGCGGCGTCAGCACCCGGTCGTAACCCAGCTCCGCCGCGTGCACACACGCGTGCTGCAGGACCGCCCACGCCGGCTCGGTGAACACCTCGGAGCGCAGTCGTCCGGACGTTCCTTCGAACAGTTCGATCCCGGGCTCGGTACCGTGCTCGCCCCGTTCGCGTAGAACCCGGAGCACGACGTCGGTATCCAGGATCTTGATCCGGATTTCCAGGTTTTCGAACACCTGGGCCAGCAGCAGTTCCAGGCTGTGCCCGGCCGGTTCGCCGGTCCGGGCGGCGTCGAACGCGTCGAGCGCCCGCAGCGCCGCGGCCGAGAACCGCTCACGCCGCCCGTCGAACTCCTCCTCGGCCGAATCCCGCGGATTGTGCACGGCGATGATCTGCTGCACGTGACCGACTTCGGCGCCGGTCGCCAGCGCCATCGTGACCGCGGTGAGGACCTGGCGGTCACCGACGGACAGCGCCGCGGCGAGGAAATCGCTGGGGCGCACCGGCGACGTCGCCCGGTCGACCGCTGCCAGCACGACCTTCTCGGTCCGCTCGTCGAGCCCTGCCGCGCTCAGCACCCCATCCTCGAAAAGCACTCGGGCTCCCTCAACTGTCTCAGCGTTCGGTGCCGTATCGGCGATTTTGCCCCAACCCGGAGGCCTCCCGCCCGGCAAACGGCAAGAATAGGTCATCATTTGTCACCAGTCGCGTACTATCCGCTGCCTATGGATACCCATGTTCACCTCGCCGTCCAGCTCGACACGGCCGCGGACGAGGAGCTGGCCGAACTGGCCGACCTGCTGCGCGGCGCGGGTGCCGAAGACGTCACCCGGCCCCGCTTCGGCACCCCGGTTCCTGGCACCCGGGGCGTCGACGCGGAGATAGCGGACGTGGTCGCGAACGTGACGCCGGCGATCGGGCTGCTCGAACGCATCGTGTCCACCCTGCGCGGCTGGCTCGCCCGGCGCCCCCGGCGCACGCTCAAGATGACCATCGGCGATGCCAGTGTCGAACTCACCGGCTTCACCACCGCCAGCGAGGAACAGCTGGTGCAGGCATTCGTCCGGCACGTCTGCGAACGGGGCTGAAGGCGTGGCCGAACTGGTCGTCAGTGTGACGGGCGCGCCCGGCGATCCGGCCATGACATGCAAGTACGAGCTTCGCACCTCGACGGCCGAGGGCACGGGACCGCTGCAGCAGGAGTACGTGGCGGAGCCGTCGCCGGACCTGGTGCGGCGAACGTGCGACGAGCTCGACCGGATTATCAAGGACGCCGTCGGCCCTGCCCCGGGCGCCGCCGACGCCGAGGGTGAACTGGCCAAGGTCGGCAAGCTCCTCTACAGGGCGCTGTTCACGTCCGCCGGCGGCGGCATTCCCTCGCTCGTCGCCCAGCTGTCCAAGGCCGAGGGGCCGTTGCTGGTCCGCACGAACGAGTCGGGCATCCCGTGGGAACTGCTGCACGACGGCGACGACTTCCTGGCGCTGGGGCGCGACATCGGCAGGCGCACGTTCGTCACCCGGCCGGTCGTCAGCGGCCGGGCGCCCGACGCGATCAGGCGGGCCCTGATCATCGGCGACCCGCTGGGTGACCTGTTCGCGGCTCGCGCGGAGGCCGAGCAGGTCACGTCCTGGCTCACCGGGCACAGCGTCGACTGCACGGTTCTGCTCGGTGAGTCGGCCACACTGCTGCGGGTCATCGACGAGCTGTCCACCGGACGCTACGACCTGTTGCACTACGCCGGTCACGTGGCGGAACTGACGGACACCAATTTCGTCGGCCTGCTTCTGCACGGCAAGGAACTACTCGACGGGCGGGCACTGGAGACCCTCGCGACGTTCGGCGCACCGCCGATCGTGGTCGTCAACGGATGTGCTTCGGCCGGCCGTCTGGCCAACCTTTGCGTGTCGTTCATGGTCATGGGCGCGAAGGTCGTCGTCGGCACCCGCCACCCGGTGCGGGAAGCCCCCTCCCGCGACTTCGCCGAGCGCTTCTACACGGAACTGGTCTCCGGTGCGACCGCGGGCGGTGCCGTCCGCACCGCGCGGCGGTCGCTGCGCAAGGCGGGCTCGATCGAGTGGGCGACGTTCGTGCTGTACGGCGATCCCGCCACCCGGATCGCCATGGGCGAACCGCAGCGGGCGATCCCGGCCAGGCCGCCGTCGGACCTCGGGCGGTACCGGATGGACGACGAGGCGCGCGCGCTCGTCGACCGGATGATCCACAACGCCGCGCCACTCGGGCTGGCCAGCTCACTGGAGCTGCTGATGGAACTGCTGCCCACCGACGCGATGCGGACCAGGATCTCGGACACGGTCGACGCGGGCAGGCTCAAGTTCGCCACCGAGCTGTTGAACATCCTCCGGGAGAGCCTCCCCGCCGGCGATCCCGGCGCCGGTGGCCGCGTCGAGCTGTCCGACACGGTCAGCACCGTTCTGGTCCGTGCCGAACGGGCCGCCCAGCGAGCCGGCCGCGCCACCATCACGATCGCCGACCTCGTGGACGAGTTCATCGCGCTGGGCGGCGGCTCGTCCGGTCAGCTCCTCGGGTTGATGGGCATGCCACTGTCGGGCCCCGGAGGAGCCACACCGAGCCAGACCGGATCCCGGGAGACGACCACGCAGACCGCCCCCGGTACGGGGCTTGACAGCGACGTGTCCGACGGCGACTTGTTCGATGGCGGTGGTGACATCCGGGCGGACCGCTTCGACCCCGACGTCGCCCGTGCCATCCGGATCGCGGCCCTCCTCGCCTCGCTCAGCGGCTCCACGATCAGCACGGCCCTGCTCCTCTGCGGCTTCGTCGTCGCCGGCGGCGACGCGGTGCGCACGGCTCTCGAACGGCAGGGTGACGCGGGCGCGGCCGTCATGGAGTCGCTCGTCCCGAAACGCCGGACCCGCCGAAACCGGTTTTCCCCTCGTACTCGCCAAGCCCTTCTGGACGCCCTCGGCGAGCAGGAAACGCTCGACGAAGCCACCGTCCTTCGCCACCTCCTAGCCGACTCCGTCTCCTCGGCGCGCGAAGTCCTCAGAAGATCATCGGTCGATCCCGACCGCCTGGTCCAGGATCTGTAACAGCGGTCGGACTGTCCACAATAGACGTCCGGTAAATGGCATCGGCGAGGTCCCCGTTTCGCCAGATGGGCCAGAAAAAGGCCACGGTGGGGCGTCGATCCGGTGCCGTGGCCTTTCTCCTTGTCCCTCTCTGAAATCGGCTCGTCCTCGGCACCGCGGTCCTGCCACGGCATGTCAGAAGGCGAGCAGGCCGTGCGGAACGCCCAGGCCGGTGGGTCCGTCCCAGCCCGGCTGCGCCCGGCACATCCGATCGTCGAACCGGGTGAGGGGCCGGTTCAGTTTCGGCTCCCAGGCCGCGGAGCAGTGGCCGTCGGTACCGCTCAACGGCGGGATGAGGTTGGCGCCTGATTCGATGTCGGAGAAGGCGAACGACGGTGCCTGGTACAGCGTGTTGGGTCCGGGTACGTCCCGCAGTTTTCCACCGGCCGCGTACATTGCCGACGCCGACGACACGATCACCGCCGCGGTCGTCCGCAGGCTCCGACGGCATGACCGCGTCATCGCCGACCAGGTCGCGCGGATCGACCGCCACGTCCTGCGCCTCCTGCAGCATCACCGCGGCGGCGCCCTCCACACCGAAACTCTCGGAACGCTGCTCTCCCGGCTGGCCCAGGCATGGCAGCACTCGCAGCAGCTGGCCGTACTGCCCGTGCGCGACCCGCGCGTCCACGACGCCTCAGCGGCGCTGGCCGAACTCTCCGACGCCTACGACGACCTCACCCACGACGTCCTGCTCGGACGCCGCCGCCTCCCCCGCCACCAGGTCTCGGACCTGCACGGAAAGGCATGACACATGGACGAGAGCACCGATGACCCTGCCCCTGCCACGATAGTTGCCATGCTGGCCGTGTGCGTCGCGCGGTTCAGCCGGGCCGGGCAGCTCAACGACGCGATCAACACACTCACACAGCACCTACCGACTCCGGCGGACCCCAGCGAGTGCTCGTACTGCTTCAGTCCTTGCACCTGGCCTTGCGAGCCGTTCGACACCGCAGCCCGCGAGCTGGAGGCTGCGGGACTGCGACCCGCCGACGTCCACGGGTAGATCGATCTCGTAGCGGGCCTTTCTCCCGATCACCACGCCGGGGTACTCGCGCGGCCCAGCGCGGCGGACGTCCAGCGAGTACTCCGGATACACGTGCAACCTGTCGATGCCCCGGCCCAACGCCTGCTCCACCAGGTCCTTGCCGGCCAGCCTCGACACGAAGCGCACCGGGTACTCACGCCTCAGCAGGTACTTCCACTCCACCGTGAGGATGCGCCTGAGGCACTCTTCGAGCAGCCGGGGCTGCAGCAGCACGTCGCCTGCGGTCGAGGCGATCACCCTGCGCTCGCCGATCTGCTCGGCGCCCTGTGCCAGCGGAACGCACACGACGTCGTGTCGATCCCGGACGACTACATGAGACTCGCGGAGCCGACTGCGGAGTTCCCCGAGGTGGCCCGCCGACTCGTAGGGCAGCACACCGGCAATCACCTGACCTGTGAACCGGACTGGCAGGAAGTTGGTGAACAACAACGGACCCCCACGGCCCGCTGACGCTGAACGATCTCCGGAGTACCCCATCACCTGAGGCTACGACGTCACCCCGACAATTTCGGGGACCTCCTCGATGGCCACGTCGCATTAGGAAGCCGACTGCCCGCACAGACCTTCGCCGGTGCGGACAGACTTCTCGATGATCTCGGGGACCAGCGCAAACCAGACTTCCCATCTGATCGAAGGGGCCTCAGGAGCTGCGCAGGGCGTCCGATCGCTGCTGCAGCTGGTGAGGATGCGCTGGAGCCACGTTCACCACGTACTGGCTCCGCCCCGCGCCCGCTCCTCCTCGTCGACGACGGCGATCTCAATCGCTGGATGCCGTAAACCACGTCCTGGGCCGCAGCGCTTCGATCTCCCGACGAGTCTGCTCATCCAGATCGTTGGTGTCGGGTAGACCTAGTGCGCGAGCGTGTTCGTGAGGCGGGCGCGCAGAGCAGCGAGTCGGCGATCTATCCGGACGAGCTGGGTGAGAGCGTCCTCCTGGTGCGTTTCGGAAGGGGCTACGAGGAAGTACTCCCGCAGGAAGTGATGAGCAAGGTAGTTGCGAGCCTTGACGGCTTGGTCGACTTCGGCAACCACGTCCTCCGGCCAATGGTCCTGGGTGCGCAGGCCGCGCCATACCTTGCCGAAGGTGGTGGCGTCCCATTGCTCGACCTTGGCCAGGCCCTGGTCAGAGGTGATGTCGCGCTTGAGGCCGCGCGCAAGGAACCCCCACAGAACCATTTCGACGATCTGGAACTTGTGCATGATCTCGCCGTACGCGCCGTAGACGATGAACTGGTCGACTTTCTCGGAGCCGGGCTCGGGTGCCTCTGACTTGGTCAAAGCAGCCGTGCAACGGGTGCGAGAACTGCGCTTGTTTCAACGACCTCGGAGGTACCGCCGGCCAGCACGATGCCGACTGATTCAGCTTCGGTCCGCAGCAGCTCTGGCTGGGCCAACGAACCTAGTGCTTCGATCACGTCCACGACAGGGTAGTCACGTCGATCTGCGAGGTACCGGGCGACAGTGCGTGCTGCTGGGCGGGGCAGGGAAACTTCCTTGGGAACCTGCGCATCGGCGGCGAGAAAGGATGTTACGACCTCCCACGCCATGTAGAAGGTCTCGATGAAGCTGCCGTCGTATGGTAGTGGGCAGATGACCAGATTCCGACGTTCGTCTCGTACAATCCGATCCGATTTTCCCTGAGAGGCAGGCACAACGCCGACCCGTAGTCCTCGATCACCCTGTAGTCCAGCTGGGTTAATCTTGACCGTGGTTCCGATCCAGTAGTCGGTCTCCACCGAACCGAGGAATAGATCGGCTCGCCACAGGCCGCTGATGCTCTGAGGCAGGTCGCCGCCGCGGCCTTTCTTTCGGAAGGCCGCGGCGGCTGAGGTGAGGTGACGCTTCAGCTTGACTGGACGACCACGAGAGCCCGACAACAGTGAAGAGTCATTGGTCAGGAGCTCCGCAGCCGTGTCGATGAGTTGCTGCGAACCAGCCTTCTCCGCACCGAACAGGATCGAGCCGACCTCATCCCCGGGCACCTTGCAAAAGCGGAGCGCATCGCCGATTCGCTCCGTTACTGCCTGATCACCGCGGCTTACAGCATCGTGAACCGCGTACTCGAAGCAGATCCCTGTGTCGCCGTCACCTGGTCGCCGAAGCCGGGGAAGCATCATCAGCTTTGACACCTTCTCGGCCTCCCGCATTGGCAACCACATCTGCTTTGAGGGAGTACAGGATGCCGGTCAGGATGGGCCTGACCACGGCGGTGATAGCCGAAACCTCGTCAGCGACCGGATTCAACTGCTCTTCACTGCGAATCTGCACAGGATGACAGTAAAGGACATCAGCTCTGCTGGTTTGACATAAGGGCTCGTCGGTGTGGCGCGTCTCCTGGCGGTTGACGATCGGTGGGCTGGTCTAACCACAAGACCAGGTACTGCGTGTCGTCGCGGTCGCGGGACGTCACCGCCAGTAGGAAACCAACCAGCACCACCACAGGTGGAACCGTGCTCGGGATTTCTCCATCCGCACGCCGTGATGCCACAGCAACAGCACGACGATGGCGCCCGCGCTGAGCAGAGTCAGCACACTGCCCATGACGATCACGCCGGTGTGCTTGTCACCTTCGTCCAATTCCGCGCGTCGTTCGTCCGGCCACACCCGGATGTGTACCCAGCCTCCCTGGTGGACCCTGCGCCCCTTGTGGTGCTCAAAGGTTTCCGTCCTCGTCACCCCGTCGGGTCCGGTGTATTTGACGTCCGCGGTCAAGGTCATCCGAGACCCGGTCGCCACGACCCGCCCCGGGACGAGCCCAGCCGACCGGTTGACATCCGCGGCGACGGAAACACCGAGCCACAGCACCGCGAGCCCGCAGACCAGCAACATCAGGGGAAGCCACAACACGACCAGCCCGGGCAGCCAGGACCTCGACGACGTCATGCCCTCAGCACGCCCAGGACGCTGTCGCGGTTGCCTCGACAGGCCCCGGCGATCCGTGTACCAGATAATGCCGTATCTGGAACAAGGCGTCTCCGGTCGGAAAACGACCTGGGCGGACGCCGCGCGCGGTGAACCGACGTGTTATCCGGAACAAGGAGCGCGGTGGGGGCTGTGACCGCGATCCAGACGACGGCGGACCACCAAAGCAAAGTAAGGGCTAACCGAATACACCGGCTCCTGGGGGTTTCAGCGCGGCAACGTCCAACGCTGACAGCCCTCGTGTGTGAACGAGACGAACTCGGGGCGTTCGTGCCGCTAGAGCTCGACATCACCTTCGCGCTGTCCGGCTTGCGTACCTTCACGGAGGAATCGTGTGAATTGACCCGCCAGGCGTGTATCGGCCATGGGGTCAGCAGCTCCCTGAGTTCGTCGGGAAACCCGAGCTGTCCCTTGGATCGTTCCGCTGGCACCCAGCCGTGCATGTCTGCGGCGTTCTCATCGGCGCCGCGCTCGATCAGGAGCGTGATCAGCTCTCCTCCAGGGCTTACCTCTAGTAGGCCTCAAGTCGGTGGAGTTCGCGACGGAGTCCTCTTCACTCACCCGGATCGAACAGTTCGTTCGCAGTGCACCGCGGGGGACATGGGTGAAGGGACAGCACTACGAGGCATTCCGGGTTGAGGATGCCGCGGACGCTCACACAGCCGGTCACCACGTCGCGTCGCTATTGGCACATCGAGCGGCACGTGCCCGGTCAGGAGTGCGGTCTCGCCTTCTGCGCCAGAGACGGTCGGCTGATCGACGCGGTCATGATGACGAAGTCGGTGCTCACCCCACAGGGAAAGACCTGGTCCGGTGAGATCACCGAGCTCGACGACCAGCTGCGCGAGCGGCTCGCCGAATGGGTCCAGGAGACCGGTAGGACGGCGGGGCGAGCTGGAGTTGGTCAGGAGCTGGTCGAACGACGTCACACTCATGGAAATCAATCCCCGACTTCCGGCATGGGTGCGCGGTGCCTCCGTGTGCGGCGCGAACCTCCCGCTGGCCCTGCTGAGCGGCACCACACCCTCCGGGTTACGACGGCTGAGCTCTGGATTCACTCGAATAATCGAGGAGATCCCGGTACACCGGTCTCTGGGCATCGTTCCATTTCCATGGACGGCCGATGAGTCGTCGGCAGCCGCGACGAAGCACCCGTCCGGTATGCCGACTGTCGGAAAACGCCGCCTGCTTTCTCGTACATCCGCCGCAGCATCGCCTGAACACGACCGCGCCGAAGCAGCTCAGGATCCGATCATGGATCTCCCCGCCGAAATAAAGAGCTCCGACACTCCCTGCCAGCTGCTGCTGCCGCGGCGGTTCACTGATCGAGTGCTGAAGGTCAGGCAGGCCCTGGCGCCACTTCGAGATGTCACACTCGCGCACAGCATCAAAACATGTCCTGAGCCCAGCCTCCTAAAAGCAGCTGCCGACCTCGGCATGGTCGCCGAGGCGATCACCCAGGACGAGCTGGCGACCGCAATCGAGCACGGGTTCTCAGCTCGTAATGCGATGCTTAACGGCCCCGCGAAGTGGTGGCCGGAGCGACAGTCCGTCACTTGTGACGCGTTCTTCGCCGATTCGGTCCGCGAACTCGAACTGGTGGACGAGATGCTCGACAACGGCTTCGAGCTGGACATCAGAGTGGTGGCATTCGGGTCGCTCCCTGCGGGGTCGAGAGCCGCTTCGGGGTGCCCGCCCGTGACCTCCCACACGGCAAGAGGCGGCGAGGCTTCTCAGGAAGCTCACAGAACGACTTGATGCGTCCTGGGGAATTTATTTTCACCACGCGGAGAGCGTCCTGGGCGCCGAACGATGGGTGGACGAATGCGCCGCCGCGCTCAAGGCCGCAGATCCCTTGAGTAAATACCTGAACATGGCACCGGCGATCTTCGATTTTGGCGGAGGCTGGCACTTCGACGACCTCGACCTCCTCAGGCCTGCACTCGAGTGCGTCGCCTCGAACGGACCACGAACGATGAACGACGACTCCAGCGCCTGGGTTCTGGAACCAGAAAAGATGATCACCCAGAGCGCCGCCACCGTCGTCACGAGAGTGCTGATCGACGGAGTCCGAGGCAGGAACGCCGGCGTTATCGTGGATGCGGGACTGAACGACATCCCGGAGGCACGTACTGGTCCCATCTGGTGTCCGTGCTTAGAGAGGAATTTTGGATTCCCCTTCCTCCCGGAAACGGAAGGATACTTGGGAGAACTTGCATGGAGCGCGACGTACTGGCCAAGGGGCTGGACACGGGACTACTCCACAGAGACGATCTCGTCGCGTTTTCCATGTGCCGAGCCTACGACTCCTCAATGGCTTACGAGTTCGGCCGCGCGGCGGTGTGCCACCTTTCTTCTGGTGAGGATCCGTGACGCGATTGCGGCATCGACGCCGCAGTCTCCCCGGTGTTCGTTGTCGGTGCGCCAGACCTCGCACCAGTAGACGGGCCACGGGGTCGGCGACCAGGTGATGACCTCGGGAATTCCTGCCAGTGCTCCTCCGGTGTCACCTCGGTCGAGCGCTGATAGGAGCGCTGCCAGCGCGAACTAGCAGCAGCCCGAATCGTGCCGGCTGAGGTGCGAAAGCCCAATGGAATCGAACCGGTGAATGTCTTCTTCCATCATCATTTCCCTGCAGTTCGTTGAGGTGTTGGTGAGCTTTCAGCGACGGGGAATACACCGCGCACCTCACAGCGAAGGCGTGCTCCCCGGCACGGGCCGCGCCGGTCGATGGGCGCGACCGGGATCTGCTGGGACAACAGCCCAGCGGAATCGTTCTGGTTGACGTTCACACACGAGCACTACTACCGACATACCTACGTCACGAAGACAGAACTCGGTGCCGCGATTTGACAAATGAATCCGTTTCTACAACAGTACACGGCGGCACTCCGATATCGGGATGCTCAGTCCCGACAACTTCGAGCAGTCACTCCGAACGGCTGCCTGAACCCTCGTAAGCCCCTGTCCACCATTTGGTGTGAACCTCAGACCGCGGTGGGCGGCTGTGTCGCCGACGAGTAGGCGTTCAATCGTGGAGTGGTTTGTGCTCGCATTGCCAGGGCGTCTCAGCTGCCGCGCCTCATGTCGGCACCTCGTTCACCGGCGTGCTCGACAGAGCCTGCGGACTTCTCAGGAGGCCCGACGTCAACTTGGTGAGATCCGCCGGGTTTCGACGACCTTGGCATTGTAGTGGGCACCGTCCACGACCGTAGTCTCGAGGAGAACCTCGAAGTGCTCCATCCTCTTCAACGTGCGGAGAAACTTCCGGTCTCCGAGCTTCTCCGCCGCAGCCGCGGTGCCGTGTTCCCAGCACCCCGCCACGATGACAATCTCCGACGTATCCGGAGCCAAGGGGTTCGGCGTCCGGATGATCAAGGCATAGTCACTGACCGGATAGCCTGACTCCTCGTACTGCGGCGCTAACACACGGCCGGTTCTCACATCGCACACCACAGCCGCCCCATGGCCCAGATCTTCGACGAAAGTGTAGGAGATCACTCCGCTCAGCTTCGCCAGCATCGTCCTCGTCACGGCATTCGCCACCGGCCCACCGATCAGGACCAGGTCCGAACTCAGCTCACGCGACGACAACTGCTTCGACTCCGCGATCCTGCCGGCGAAGCCCAGTCCACGAAGCTGGGCCTCGATTTGCACCAGCGCCCCGATGTCCCCCATGCCCACCACACCGGCTCTGGCCCACCGCCGATGCTGCCCGAAGTCATGTGCTCCCAGGACGATCAACGGGTGACGGCCACCCAAAGCCCGCCAGAACCTGCGCGCGCGGGCCAGCCTGAGCCGCCGTCTTGTATTCGTCGCCAACCAGACCAGCACACCCCCGATGGCCGCCGCGATCAGATTGCTGGAGATATCGGGCAGAGCTTGGACCAGCCAACCCCCGACGCCTCCGACAGCCAGCCCCATTAACAAACCACCCCCCCGTCAACGCGGTCCCCTCCCCCAGTCGCACTCAGCCCGCGTCCCGTTACCGCCAATTCGACTGTCAGGCCAAATTGCCACCGTCTGCGAACGACAGCGGCGCATGCCCGCTCGCGGCGGCCGGAAGCGTCGCGACCGTCTCGGACACTGAGATCGGGCGCGTGCACCATCTCGTCCCCGTTACCCGCCAGTGGGCACCCTTCCCGGTTCACCGTCGTGCTCGCCATCATGATCCTCGCCCTGTCCAGTCTCGGCACGCTCGCGAGAACGCTGCGCGGGCAACCGGTCGTCGAGGTGGTCACCGCGTTCGACGGCAGCCCTGACGTCCAATCGGTTCGGTGCTCGACCTGCCTAGTACTCCAGATACTCCCGTTCCCACGGCCGTGACTCGGTCGAGCGAACTGACCCGCGATCCGCACAGCCACCCCGAACCAACTCCGCTGGACGCACAACACGAAAGATCACTTAGCTGCCTTGGGCCATAATGGGCCCCTTTGGCCTGCGATTTTCACATCCGTGCCGGGATAGGAGTCTCTTCAGTAGCGGCAACCCCGCCGTCCTTTCATGAAGGGAACCCGAGCTTTGACCGCCAACAATGACTTTGACCAGCCTGAGGCCAATCCCCCGCGGTGGTCCCGGCCGCCTGGGGACACAGGCGCTCTGTTAGTTCTGGTCAACGGGGTAATCGCCGCCATAGTCGGGGCCTACATCACCACCCGTTCCGTACTGGTCACGGCGATCGCGGGCGCCGCAGCCCTGCTGATCGCCATGCTGATCATGGGGAAGAGGTGATGTGTTCCAGGGAGGGCCTGCCCCGTACCCGCCGTCCGCGAGGGGTCGAGGAATTTTCTTCGTTTCCGGTTTCACACCGGGGCTGCCTTGGTGATCTACACGGAGACGGGCAAGACGGCTCAACCGTTTGGGAGCACTGGTGGCATCTAGGGGCATGGTCGCGATGGGAAGGGTGACCCCGCCTCCTCCACCGCCCCCGGGTCAGCTGCCCGTCTGGTTCGAGCCGTTCTGTAAGGACGAATTCCGGGTGCTCGCAAGGGTGGTGATGGCGGCGCACGGGACGCTACAGGAGGCCGAAGATGCCGCCCAGGAAACCCTTGTCAAGATGCTGTGCCGTGTCATGAACGGAAAGATGATCGATTCTCCTCGTGCTTACGCACGGAAGTCGGTGCTCAACCACTTCATCGCCAGCCGCATGCGCGACAAACGTGGTCACGAGTTGGCCGTTCAGGGCGGGCATGCGATCCCGGAAGCCTGGCAAGACCTCCGACTGGAGGAATGGGAAGGCCGACAGTGGGTGGACCAGTTGCTCGCCCACTGCCCACCCGCCCAGCAGAAGGTCATGCAGTGCGTCCTGGACGGGCTCAGCAGCCAGGAGATCGCTGATCTGCTCGGCAAGACCCCGGCCACGGTCCGCAAGAACCACCAACTCGCCCGCCAACGCCTCAAATCCCTTGTCAGTGACAGCAACCAGGTTGCAGCAGAGATCGATCCGAGGGCGGACGTGTCACAGATCAACCAGAAGGATGTCCGGTGAACGAGACCCACGAGACCTCCAACCTGCCCGACGCGCCCGGACAGGACATCAACCTCCACGAGTGCGTCGATGACTTGGCCACCATTGACCAGATGCTCGACCGCTACTTCACCCCGGAGCGGTTAGACCGGCAGTGGGAGCAGATCGTGGAGATCGCGCGCGGGTATGGCACTGGTCAGTCGGGCGGCGACAACACATCCGGTCCTGCCCTCCTCGGAGAGGAGGCACCGGGTTCGTTGAACACCAGCCATCCGGGTGCACTCGGTGAGTCGCGACCGCTCCTGGCCCTCGTCACACCGCTGGCCGGCACCGTGTTGGCCGCTGGCGCAGTCTTTCCCCGGCGTGCCGGGTTTTCTCTTGCTCAGAGCAGGTATGTCAGCCGTATTGCGGACCGCGTTGTGGAGGGCTGGGGATCGCTGACGGTTCCCGGCGGTGACTTGCGGATGATGAGCGACGGTGACCGCGAGGAAACACGAGCGGTGGTCGCGGAGTGGCGAGAGTTGCTGGGCGCCTGCCCGGCCGGGGTGTTCGGTGCGGAAGGCTCGGCGATGGTCGTGGGGACGGTGGCCGCGCTGGCGGAGGCCTTGATCGCGGACCGGGACGAGCACGCCGCCTTGAACCTGGTCCACGCCGTTTCCCCCCATCTGGCCTTCCTGGGCCACCGCCATCCGGCCGGGTTCGAGGTGCGGCGTGCCGGGGCCGGGGCCCTGTCCGAACTCGGCCTGTACCGGCAGGCCAAGACGAGGCTGCGTGAGCTGAGCGAGGACGAACAGCGGGTGTTCGGCTCTGCTGATCCACGGACGGCGCTGCTGCCGCTCTGGGCGTTGGTCGGCCAAGGCCGACTTGCGGAGGCCCACGACGGGTTCCGCTCGTTGGAGGATCGCCTGACCAGGTCACCTGGCGCCGACACGCTGCTGTTGCATGTGCAGTGTAGGCATTCCTGGCTGCTGGGACGGCTGGGACGGCTGGTTGAGTCGGTGAACAACTATGCCCGCGTCATCGTCAGTCGGACCAACGAGCTGGGCGAAGACCATGCTGACACCCTTGACGCGCGGCACTCCCAGCAGAAAATCCTCGTCATGGACGGGCAAGGGGCACAGGCGCTCTCGTTCCTGCAGGCATTGGCAGATGACCGTGCGCGTGTCCTGGGAGACCGTCACCCCGACACGCTGGAGACCCTGAAGTACCTCCACCTGGCCCATGTGCAGGCGGAGCCTGGTGACGACCGCGTCGTCGCGCGCGCGATCCGCGAACTTGTCGAGATCGACCGCATCCAGCGGGAACGACATGGCCAGGGCCACCCCATGTTGCAAGACACAGCCGCATCGCTTTGCAAGCTTTTCCGCGGCGAACCGATCTCCCGTCTGCGGCATGTCCCGATCGCTGACGAAGAACAGAGCCAGACAATCCCGTTTGTCGCGCCATAACGGCGCGTCCCGAAACACTCGACCAATATCTCTGAACGGATAGCGAGGTAAGAATGAAGCTTGGGTTGCTCACGGCCGCTCTTGGCCAAATGTCCCTGGAAGAGGTCGCTGCCTGGGCCCGCCATGCGGGGTACGAAGCTTTGGAGGTAGCGGCCTGGCCGGTGGGCAACGAGCACATCCATCAGGCCGCCCACCTGGACGTGGATGGCTTCACCGCCGATGACGCTGCCCACGTCAAGGAGCTGATGGACGGTCACGGCTTGACCATCTCCTCGGTGACCTACTGCGGCAACAACCTGCATGGCGACCCTGCCGAACGAGACCGCATCCACCGGCACCTACGAGCTTGCATCGACGCGGCAGCCGCCCTGGGCGTGCGGAATGTCACCACCTTCGTCGGCCGGGACATCACCCTGCCTGTGGCCGACAACCTCAAGCAGGCCCAGCAGCATCTTCCCCCCCTGGCTCGGTACGCCGCTGACCGCGGCGTGAAGCTGCTTGCCGAGAACTGCCCGATGGAAGGCTGGCACCCCGACGGATACCCAGCCAACCTCGCCTACTCACCGGAGCTGTGGGACTGGATGGCCGACCTCGGCTTCGGCCTCACCTACGACCCCTCCCATCTGCCCTGGCTCGGCATCGACCCGCTCGACGCACTCGAACACGCCCTGGAAGCCGGCATGGTTGGCCATGTCCAGGCCAAAGACATCCAGATCGACGAGCGGAAACGCACACGCTACGGAGTCTTCGGCAAGACCGCTGGACGCACCTCGACCACCGACGTCGGATGGTGGCGCTACCGCGTCCCCGGCCGGGGGCAGCTTGACTGGAATGGAATCATCGACGCACTCTACGCAGCCGGATATGACGGCGACGTCGCCGTCGAACACGAAGACCCTGTATGGGGCGGCCCCCTCGACAAGACCCTTCAGGGCATGCAGATCGCTGCACACACCCTGCGACCCCTAATCGTTGCCCAGTCGGATCCGCAGTTGCCACCCCTCCGCGCCGCCGTAGCTTAGTCCTGCAGCGGCCGAGAAGGAGACGGCCGCCAGCGCCACGTCGACGCTGGCGGGCACGATCGGCTGAGGTTCGGCGTACAACCCGCCCCAAGGCCCAGAGGACCGGCGGCACCTGCCAGACCGGCGTCGGTGCCGACGGCGGCCGTCGCCAGTCTGGGCGACGATTCTGTGATCCAGGCCTTCCTCGCCGCCGCGAAGGCCGGGGCCGCGGTGCCGGCGGGGACCAGTGCCGCGGCTCAGACGGCGTTGGAGCAGGCCGTGAGCCAGGACGCGACGTTCGCTGACGAACTGCGCCGTCTGACCCCAGAGCGCGACGGAACCAGGGGTGACTGGAGAGCCCGCGACCTGGCGGGGAGCGTGGCAACGGGCAACATCACCGGGCAGGAGATCTTCGTCGGGACCCGGACGTCCGGGTCAAAAGCAAGGTGGTGAAGTATGCCCGCCGGAACCCTGTCGCGGCCGGACTTACCGCGCTGGTCGGGGTCGTCCTGGCGATCGCCGCAGTACTAATTAGTGGTCGTAGGCAGTCAACGATCGCATGACTGGCTGGGTGGTCTTGTCGTTGTCCCAGATGGCTGCGACCAGGGCGAGGATGCGTTGCAGGACGCGCACGATGACTCCGTTGGGGGTGTGGCCGCCGTGTCGTTCCAGGTCGAGCTGGCCTTTAAAGTTCTGGTTGTTCGATTCGATGGTCTGCCGCAGAGGTCTGAACAGCTCGGTGCCGGGTCGTTCGGGTTCGCCTTTGCGGGCTGGGCGGAGCAGGGTGAGTTCGGCTTCGGCGAGTGTGGTCTCGAACTCGGTGCCGAAGTAGTTCTTGTCACCGATGATGATCTGTTCCGGCCGGTCCGCGGTCAGGGTGGGGTCGGTGTGGAAGATGTCGAGCAAGGTCTGCCGTTCATCGGCTTTCGCGCCGGTCAGCGCGAACCCCACAGGGAGCCCGCCCAGGGTGCACACCAGGTGCAGGCGCAGGCCCGGAGAAGTAGCGTGAATGCGAGGCGCAGTAGCCCTACTCGGCCCATCCGGCCAGGTCGGACCGCTTGGTGGTTTCTCGGGAGCGACCGCATTCCACAGGGGTGGAATCCACCACCCATACGTCATCGGTCCAGAGCGTGGTGTCGGCCGACAGCACCCGGATCACCGTCTTGATCAGCCCAGCCGCCGCGCGGAGACGCTTGTTGTAGCCAGGCTGCTGGGGGCAGGTACCGGAACAGGTGTCCCATGTGCATCCGAGCATGGCGCAACCAGCGCGACTCTGAGGTGAACCCACGCAACGCCTGCATCACCGCCAACGTCACCAGCTCCGCATCGGTGAGCTTCGGCGCGATCCCCACAACCGGTCGCCATAACCGCAGCTCAGGAGACCCTTCAAGCAGATCATCGATCTTGACGTAGAGTGCGGTCGCGCGGATGTCCAGGTTGTTCGTCACACAACGATCATGGACACCCTCGCCTCACCTCCGGCACAGCCATCCCTTGGAATAGGTGGACGCTGCTGACCTGGGTCGCGGCCGCCACCTCCCGCATCCAGGTGGCCACCAGGGTGCTCGGCATGCCGTACCGGCCACCCGCGATGGTGGCGAAGATGACCGAGAGCCTGCACCGGTTCTCCGGCGGCAGGCTCATCCTGGACCTCGGCGGCGGCTATTCCGATGACGAATTCCGGGCCTTCGGGCTCGGCGTGCCCTCGCCGCGGAGAAGGTCGACGGCATGGTGGAGGGCATTCACATCATCCGCGGGCTCTGGTCGGAGCCGGCCTTCACGTTCCACGGCAGCCGATATCACACCGAACGTGCCGACCTGGAGCCCAAACCCGACCGGCCGATCCCCATCTGGCTCGGGACGTACGGCAACCGCGCACTGGAAGCCACCGGCCGGCTCGCCGACGGATGGATCCCGTCGTACGGATTCGCACCGCCGGAGCAGGCCGCACGCCTGCGAGAGCGGGTCCTGGCCGCTGCCGAGGCGAGCGGACGGACGGTGACCTGCGTCTACAACGTTCCGGTTCACGTGGGCAGGTCCCAGGTGCCGGAAGGAGTCGTGTCGGAGAGCGCCGAGGAGGTGGCCGAGCGGCTGCTCACGTTCACCGGACTGGGGTTCTCCTCGATGAACCTCACGCCGACGGGGGACTTCAGGCAGCAGGCGGAGCGCCTGGCGGACGTCGTCGCCATCCTGCGCTCGGCATAGCGACCGCCCTGAAGTGCTCGCTGTTGAGAAGATCGGAAAGGAAGCGCAATGATCATGCTGACCGGAGCGACCGGAACCGTGGGTCGTACCGCCGCGGACCTGCCGCGGGAGGTCGGCGAGGAGGTGGTTGCCATCACCCGCGACCCCGAACGGGCCGGGCTGCCGCCGGGCGTGCAGGTGGTGAAGGGCGACCCGTCCCACCCGGCCACCCCGAAGGAGGCGATGAGTGAGGTAAAGGGAATCCTCCTTAGCCCGCGTGCGACCGGGCGCGGCATTCCGAAACTCCTGTCGCTCGCCGCCGAGCACGGGGTGGAGAGGGTGGTGCTGCTGTCGGCGGCGACAGTGGCTCAGCCGGCGGGAAATCCCAAGTTCGCCGCCGAGTGCAAGGCCGCCGAGGAGGCCGTGGCGGCCTCCGGTCTACAGTGGACAGTGCTTCGGTGTGCTGATTTCAACGCCAACAGTCTGGCCTGGGCCCCGCAGATCCGCTCGACCGGCGTGGTTCGTGGCGCGTACGCCGACGCCGCGACGTCACCCATCCATGAGCGGACATCGCCGCGGTGGCCGTACAGGCGTGTGTGAATCCCCGGCACGCCGGACAGTCCTCTGCTCACCGGGCCCGACTCGCTCACCCAGCCCGAGAAGGCGCGCCTCATCGGCGTTGCCATCGGCAAGGACATCTCGTTCGAGGAGCTTACGCCCGAGAGTGTCCACCAGGGGATGCTCGCGCAAGGGCTTCCCGAAGAGGTTCCCGAGCGGCTGCTCGGCTCGCTGGCCGACTATGCCCGGCGACCAGGCCCGACCACGGACGCGGTGGAACGGGTGCTGGACCGCCCCGCGCTCACCTTCGGCACGTGGGCCGCCGAGCATGCCGGAGCCTTCCGGAGCTGAGCGGGTGACATGACGGTGATGACGTCCCTGCGGTGAGAGCGTCGTGACGCCTGACAATTCGGTGGGTTGCGTCGTCGGACTACTGAAACCACAGGGACCATCGTCGGCCGAACTGGTCGCGGTCAGGGTTCTTGAACGGCGAAAGGGAGAACGCGATGACGTCGATCGATTCCGGCATCAGGGAATTCTTGGACAGCCGAGTCGAAGCCGCGGAGGCGAAAGACATCGATCGGCTCATGTCCCACTATTCGCCCGGCATCGTCTATTACGATGTCGTCCCCCCTCTCCGGTTCGCGGGAACCGATGAGGTCCGCGGCAATTTCGTGCGGTGGTTCGACGGCTACGACGGACCCATCAGCCTGCGGACGCACGACTGTGACGTTGCGGTGAGTGGCGACGTCGCGTTCGCGCACATGCTTCACCTGGATTCCGGGAAGCGCACGAACGGGCTGGAAACCTCGATCTGGGTGCGCTCGACCGTTGGTTGCCGGCGGTCGAACGGCGCGTGGCTGATCACGCACGAACACATCTCACTTCCGATCGACATGGAAACCCTGCAGGCCTGGTTCCCGCCGGAGGTGTGAGTCGCACCAGGTCAGGGCCGCCGGCGAAGGCGGCCCTGACCGTCTCGGCAAGGCGACGCGATCGCACGGGCAGCCGCCGGGGGGTGGGGCCGCCCCAGCTCACGCGTCCCGGTCGATCTCGACGTCGACGACGACGCCGTAGTGGTCACTCGGCCAGATCCCATCGATGGACTGGTCGAAGGCGAGGCCGGCGGTACGGATCTCGCAGCGTGCCTTCGGATGGGCGTGCCAGGAACCGGTGAGCACGTAGTCGATTCGGCGGCGGTGCCCTGGCTGGCGCACGACCTGGTCGAGCAGGGTGGCGGCGTTGCCGTTGTCGGTGCTCCAGGTATGGCCCGGCCCATCGCCGGCGACCTCCCAGGCGTCATGGTAGTGAACACTGCGCCCGCGGATCGACTGGCGGCCCGTGAGAAAGCGGATGCTGGACGCGTCCGGGCCGGCGTTGAAGTCGCCCGCGATGATCGTCGGCAGGTCGGTGCGGTGCCTGGCGTCGAGATCGGCAAGCGCTAGGGCCTGCTGCTCGCGGACGGCTTCGGCGTCCAGCCGCCAGGACGCGGTGGCGGAGATGAACAACAGGTCGCCCACGTCCGGAAGCGCGACCTTGACTGCCAGAGTGCACCAGGGAACGTCGCCGGCCCCCGCCAGGCGCAGATCGAGGACCTCCATGACCTGATGGGGCCAGCGGGTGGCCACCGCGTTGCCGCCATAGCGATCGGCGAACGGCGGCGCGTAGGCCAGCTTGTCGGCCTGATGGGTGCCGTGCAGTCCGGTGCCCTCCAGCAGTTCGTCGAGCTGTCGTCGCCCGTCGCCCTCGACGACCTCCTGTAAGGCGACCAGGTCGGGAGCCAGCCGGCGCAACTCCTGGTTGAGCAGGCCGACGCGCCGGGGGTCGCCCTCGCTGTTCTGAACGTTGATCGTGACGATTCGTACCCGCATCCGTTCCCTCCGGTCTGGTCAGGCCTGCCGGATCACGGCGACGTCGAGCTCCAGCCGCGCCTTGCTGCCGACCGCGGCGCTGGTCGCGACGTTCCAGTTCACGCCCCAGTCGCTGCGGCTGATCGTGACGCCGCCCCGGAAGGTGACCCGGAGGTCGCCCCGCCGGTCGTGCTCGGCGCCGGTCAGCTCGAAGTCCACAGTCACCGGCTTGGTCACGCCGCGGATGGTCAGGTCACCGGCGACCTCGAAGGTGGTCTCGCCGACCTGGTCCACCGCGATCGACGTGAACGTGATGGCCGGGTGGTCGTCGGCGCTCAGGAACTTGCTGCTCAGTTGCTCGTCGCGCTGTTCGTTGCGGGTCTGGATGCTCTTCGCCTGGATCGTGAGCCGTGCGCCGGACTTCGACGGGTCGCCGCCGTCCAGGTGCGCGCTGCCTTCGAACACGTCGAACCGGCCGCGCACCCTGGTGCCCATCGTGTGCCGGGCGACGAACCCGATCCGCGTACGGGCGGTGTCGAGAACGTAGTCGCCGGTCAGCTCGCTCGGCGTGGTCATGGTGGTCATGCTTGGTCGCTCCTAGCCGGGACGGTGTTTGGTTCAGTGGTACGACGAGACACCCTCGCGAAACGTGAGGCCGGCACGTCGCCTGACATTTCGGCGGGGTGTCTCGTCGTACCTCTGAGAGCAGACGCACCAGAGGAAAGCGGGACACCATGACCACCCCAGCCGAGCAGGCCGACGGCCGGCTCGATCCGAGCCTGAGCGCGATCATGGGTGAGCGACGGCAGCTGATCAACCTTGCCTATCGCCTGCTCGGCTCACTGGCCGACGCCGAGGATGTAGTGCAAGAGACCTACGCTCGCTGGTACGCCCTGTCCCGGCATGAGCAGGAGGCTATCGAGTCCCCCGGCGGCTGGCTGACGACGGTCGCCAGCCGAATCTGCCTCGACCTGCTCGGATCGGCACGGGCCCGGCGGGAGCGCTATGTGGGCGAATGGATCCCGGAGCCGGTGCCCGACCGTGCGGAGTGGGCCTCCGCACGACCTGACGGCGACCCGGCCGACAGGGTCACCCTCGACGAGTCGATCACCATGGCCTTCCTCGTCGTACTCGATACGATGACCCCGGCCGAGCGCGTCGCGTTCATCCTGCACGATGTCTTTCGCTACTCCTTCGCCGAAGTATCCGAAATCGTCGGCCGTACGCCAGCCGCGTGCCGCCAGCTCGCCTCCTCGGCCCGCCGCCGCATCCGCGCGTCGCAGGCTCACCCGGCTCCGGCAACGCGGCTCGGCGGCATCGTCCGGGATTTCAGGCTGGCCTGGGAAGCCAAGAACATCGACGTCCTCATCGGCCTCCTCGACCCCGATGCCCTCGCGGTCGGCGACGGCGGCGGCCTCATCAGCGCCGCGCTCCATCCAGTCGAAGGCGGCGAACGGATCGCGCGTTACCTGATCGATCTCGTCAGCAGCACACCCGCACCGGCGATCCTGGAGCGCACGGTCAACAGCCAGCCCGGTCTGGTGCTCCAAGTGGACGGCGTCACCACGGCAGTACTGGCGTTCGAGGTCACAGCCGACCGGATCAAGCACATCTGGGGAGTACGCAACCCGGACAAACTCCGGCTTTGGACCGCGGGCTGACGCGCACAGATCGCTCTGGAGACCAAAAAGGACAAGGAGGGGATATAAAACCATGATTCTGGTAACCGGTGGCACCGGAAACGTCGGCGCCAACGTGGTCAGCCAACTACTCGACGCGGGGGAGAAGGTCCGCGTCCTCACCCGTCATCCCAGCAACTGCTCATTCCCGGACCAGGTCGAGGTCGTGCCCGGCGACCTCACCCGGCCGACAACCCTGCCAGCGGCGCTGACCGGGGTCGAGCGGGCATTCCTGTTTCCCGTTTTCGACGGCGGTAGGCGGATTCCTCGAAGCAGCCAGGGAAGCCCAGGGAAGCCAGCCTTCAGCATGTCTGAGCCGCCCCGAACCTTCCGGACAGTGGATCAACTAAAATCCACTGTCCGGAAGCGAGGATGCTGGTGTCCTCGAAGCGTAGAAAGTTTCTCTCCTGAGTATCGGGAGTAGGCCGCGAAGATGGTGATCGAGACGTCTCGACCGACAGCTCAGATCGCTCGGGAACTCGGCATTGGTGAGCAAACCCAGGGAATTGGGTCGCTATGAGCTTCTCTATGTGGTGAGTTTGCGGAGGGCTCACCGTGGCCACCCAAGACGCCGCTGACCTGCTCGGCAGCGACCTGGGCAAAGCCATCGTGTCCAACGCCGCCACCCAGGTGCTTCTTCGCGCGGCGTCACAGGCCATCGACGAGATCGCCGAGGCTTTTGATCTCTCCGCCGGAGAGCGGCGGTTCCTGCTGTCGGCCGACCGCGGCCAAGGGCTTCTCAGCTCCGGCACGCTGCGCGTGGCGGTCCAGTCGCTGGCCTCGCCCACGGAGAACTTTTTGATCACCACTGACCCGAAGTTCCTCGCAACTCTTCAGGATTCCGGCACGAACTCAGGGTGGGTGGAGCTGTAATGAGGGTATCGCGGTCCCGGGGTTCAGGAACTGCATGTAGTTGGGGCAGCGCACCACCTGTACTGCCAACCGGCACGGGTATCGCCCGATCCATATCGCGATGGATGCAGTCGTTAGGAACGGCTACGTGCGAAAAAGATCGCTTGCGGAAATTGCTCGTCCGGGTCGAGCAGCCACTGGGCCTCGACCTCGAATCCGGCCTCACGCAGCCAGGATGCGACCCTTTCCGGCCGACGGCGGTGGACATGGAGCTTCATCGGATGGCCGCCGTAACCCTCGGTCTTCAACTGCGACCCGTCGCCTACGTGAAACAGGAGTTGCAGTGGTCCGCCCGGACGCAACGCTCGGTGGAAGTGCGCGAAGACTGTCGGCACATCGCCGTCGGGGATGTGGATCAACGACTGCCAGGCAAGCAGGCCAGCCGCCGAAGCGGCCGGGAGGTCCAAGTCTGTCATCGAGCCCACCTCGAACCGCAGACCAGGGTGCTCGTGCCGGGCCACGTCGATCATCCCTGGGGAAAGGTCGATGCCGAAGGCGTCGACATCGAGCTCGTGCAGGTAGGCGGTGACTTCTCCGGGGCCGCAGCCGACGTCCGCTACTGGCCCGCCTCCACCGGCCCTCACACAGTCGGCGAACACCGCCAGAGCCGCGCGAAGGTACTGGTGACCGGCGAGGGCACCACGGACTTGGTTGGCATAGCTAACTGCGACCGTGTCGTACGAGGTCCGGGTGTCGGCCAACCAGTCGTCCGTGTTCATGACCGGAACGATATGCCTGATCGCGATCTCGTAGGCAGCCGACTCGATCTGTTCGTCGTTGGGCAGGCACCTGAGCACCATGGTTGTTGTCCCCCAGAGGTTTGTACGGCAGGCGGGCGTGCGGTGGTGGCAACGGGCAGCTCATCGCTCGTGGATTTGATGCCTCCTGACACCGGGGTGGTCAACGGTGGCGGCGTAGCGGTAGGCGCCGACGACCGAGAGGCCGAACAGGTCGCAGATGAGGCGGACGTTGCCGTTGCTGGCGTGGGCTTCGTCGAGGATGCGGTCCTGGCGGATGGCTTGGGCGTTCATGCCGAGGCGTTTGCGAATCCACCACGGGGTGACCGGCCGGGTGGTGAGGGGCCCCGGATCTTCCGGATAGCGAACCCACTAGGGTTTTCATTCGGAAGAGAGGGTTTTCGTGTCAAGGAAACGTCGGTCGTTTACTCCTGAGTTCAAGGAGGAAGCGGCGAAAATGGTGGTGGAGTCATCTCGGTCGACGGCGGCGGTCGCGCGGGAGTTGGGCCTCACCGAGCAGACGCTCCGCAACTGGGTTAACGACTACCGGAAAACTCATGTCGCGGACGAGCCACCCTTGACGGTGCCGGAGCGGGCGCGGTTACGTGAGCTGGAGAAAGAAGTCCGCGAGCTGCGGCTCGAGAAGGAATTTTTGGGAAAAGCCGCGGCCTTCTTCGCGAGCGAGTATCGGTGAGCGACAAGTACGAGTTCATCGACGCGGAGAAGAACACCACCGAGCAGGGTGAGAAGAAATACACCGTCATCATCATGTGTGCCTGGCTTGGCGTGTCAACTTCTGGATATTACGAATGGCGTGAGCGGCCGGACTCGGCGACGGCACGGCGGCGGGCCGGCCTCGCGGTGCTCGTGACGGCGATCTTCGAGGCGTCCGACGAGACCTACGGTCACCGGCGCGTACACGCCCAGCTGGTCCGCCAGGGAGAATCGTGCACACCCGAACTGGTCCGCGGTATCATGCGCGACCTCGGCTTGATGCCCTGTCAGCCACGTCCGTGGCGGCACAGCCTGACCGACTCCGACCCAGCCGCCCGGCAGATCCCCGACCTCGTGGCGCGGGATTTCACCGCGGACGCGCCCGGCGAGAAAATGGTTGGCGATATCACCTATGTGCCGACGTGGGAAGGCTGGGTTTATCTCGCCACGGTCATTGATTGCCACACCAGGGCCGTCATCGGCTGGGCCATGGACGATAACTACAAAACCCCACTCATCGAGAACGCGATCCGCATGGCCGCACGAAACTGCACACTCGCACCGGATGCGATCTTCCACTCCGATCGTGGCAGCAATTACACATCGGCACGATTCGGCATGACACTGAAATCGCTCACGATCCGGCAATCTGTCGGACGTACAGGAATCTGTTACGACAACAGCATGGCCGAATCGTTCTTCGCGACGCTAAAGAACGAGCTTGTCCACCGCACGGTTTATCCCACGCGTCAGCATGCCATGGCGGATATTGCACGCTATATCGAATTGCGCTACAATAGCCAACGTCTCCACTCGGGGCTCGGCTACAAGACCCCACACGAGGTCCACGCCGAGCATCTGAACCGACAGCTCACAGCGTAAAATTAGCAACTAAGCAGCTGTCCGGAAAGCGCCGGGCCCCTCAGCCTCCATCAAACCCGGGGCGGTTCAGATGTACGGAAGAGCCAGCTTCGCTCTCCTGCGCCACCGCATCCTCCTCGGATAACTCACCACCGAAAGTCGGCCAGAGCCGTTCGCGTTACAGTCCCCAAGCGCGTTCCGCGATCTGTATTGGTGAGCTCAGCTGGGGCTGGTCGTCATGATTTCGGGGGCGATGTCCAGCACCAGCAGTGCGGCTGCGACATGGGTGGGGTTGTTCTCGACTTTGACGACCGAGAGATCGTTGGCGCGCGAGACTCGCCGCTCGATGGTGTTGCGGTGGGCGTAGAGGTTGGCGGCCGCACGGGTGGTGTTGAAGCCGCACTGCACGTAGGTGAGGAGGGCCTGCCGTAGCGCCGAGTCGGCTTCGGCCAGCGGGCCGAGGGTGTTGAGGACGAACCGGCGTGCGCCGGCACGGTCTTTCGTGAGGGCGTCGATCAGCTCGACGTCGGCGTAGGCCGTGAATCGGCGTTCGGATCCGAGGCGGACGATCAGTGCCTGGGCCGAGAGAGCGTCCTGGTGGCTGGATCTGAACCCGTCGAGTCCGCGTCCGGGCCTGCCCACCGCTACGCGGACCTCGTCCTGCGTTGCCACGATCTTCTCGGCCGGGTGCAGGTCCGGGGTGTCGGCTCCCGAAAGCCAGATCCAGCGCGTTGTGGTGCTGGCACGGGCGACCAGCGTGCTTCGGCCCGCTTCGGCGGAGCGCAGGGCCGCGATCGTTTCGTCCAGCGTGCCCTGCCGGCCGGGATCATCGACCCAGAGCACGAGACCGACGTGCCATCGTGCCATCCGGTAGCGCAGACGTTCTTCGGCGAAGTCCTCCGCCATCGGCGCCCCGCTGGCGATCATCTGGATCAGGGCGATCGCTTCGGCGTCCGCGTTGCCCATCGCGGCGGCGAGGCCGACTTCGCGCAGGGTCGCGACCGAGTCGAGGGCGTACTGCATCAGCGACTTCGCCGACACGTCCAAGACGTCCACGAGAAGGTCCCGGTCCGCGCAGTGCGCCGAACATTCCTCCAGCCATCGGCGCCAGCCGATCCCCAGCGCGGCCCGCCACCCCGCGGCGAAATCGGGTGCGATGCCGCGGGCCACGAGATCGCCGATGTACGCGGTGATCCGCGGGCCGAGGTAGGGCTCCACCCGTCGTCCGGGGTGCTGGATGTTCGAGGTCAGCCATTGGACGAGATCCGAGTGGTTGAGGTCGCGGTCTTCCTCGCCCAGCGATGCGTCCGAGAGCACGGCCGGGTCGAACTGCACTCTGCGGGCGGACGCGGAGAGGGCATCGGCCAGCGCTTCCGCGTCCGGCAGGAGTCGCTGGCACACGGACCGGATCGCCTCGGCGGCTTCGGGGGTCGGCGGGGGCCACAGCTCTTCCATCTCCGAAGTGTGCCTTCCCGGCGATGAGTCGGCACGACCTGCCGGGAGGAGTGCATCGTGCACCGGCTCCGGGCGAACCCTGTGCACGGTGTCGTTGTGACCGGAGTCGCAGCTGGCGACAGTGGAGCCTCATCAGCAGCCGGCTCAGTGAGGAGAGGCAGACATGACAGCTGAAGTGTCGGACGCAGTCGAGGAGTTCGACGTCGTCGTCATCGGCGCGGGAATCTCCGGAATCGGCGCGGCAACGTATTTCAGCCGTGAACTGCCCGGCAAGTCGCTCGTCGTGCTGGAGGGCCGCGACAACGTCGGCGGCACCTGGGATCTTTTTCGCTACCCGGGCATCCGGTCGGACTCGGACCTGCACACGTTCGGATACGAGTTCAAGCCGTGGCGCCACGAAGCCGCGATCGCCGACGCTCCGCTCATCCGCGAGTACCTCCAGGAAACAGTGGAGGAGAACGACTTGGGCCGGCTGATCAGGCTGCGCCATCGGGTCGTCCGGGCGGAATGGTCCTCAGAGGACTCTCGATGGACGCTGCACGTCGAAGCGTCGGATCCAGCCACAGGGTCGATCACGACGAAGACCATCCGGGCGGGGTGGGTGTTCGCCGCCACCGGCTATTACCGGTACGACAAGGGTTTCACGCCGGAGTTCCCCGGGCGTGACGACTTCCGCGGGACGATCGTCCATCCGCAGCACTGGCCCGAGAACCTCGATTACCGTGGCAAGAAGGTCGTCGTCATCGGCAGCGGCGCGACCGCGATCACGCTGGTGCCCGCCATGTCCACCGGGCCGGACGCCGCTGCGCACGTCACGATGTTGCAGCGCACCCCCAGCTACATCATGGGGCTGCCCCGCGTCGACCGGGTCGCCACGACCCTGACGAAGCTGCTGGGAGAGAAGCGCGGGTACGCCGCGACGAGGTTCAAGAACATCTGGATCGAACACGGGATCGTCAAGGGCCTGCGGGCGTTTCCGAAGATCGGACGAGCGCTGATCCGGCGGGAGAACGTCAAGCGGCTGCCCAAGGGATTCGACGTCGACAAGCATTTCAACCCGCCGTACGACCCGTGGGACCAGCGGCTGTGTCTGGCCCCGGACGGCGACTTCTTCGACGCGATCTCGGCGGGCAACGCCTCCGTGGTCACCGGCGCCATCACGAGGTTCAGCGAACGCGGCATCGTCCTGGAATCGGGCGAGGAGCTGGAAGCCGACATCATCGTCACCGCGACCGGGTTGAACATGCGGCTCTTCGACGGGATGCCGATCGTGGTCGACGGGCGCGAGACCGACATCGCGGACTCGGTGTCCTACCGCGGGATGCTGCTGAGCGGGATTCCCAACTGGGCGATGGCGATCGGCTACACGACCTCGTCCTGGACGCTCAAGGTGAGCCTGATGTGCCGCTATTTCATCGACCTGGTCCGGCACATGGACGCCAACGGCTACGACCGGGTGGTCGCGATCACGTCGCCGGGGATGCCGCGCAGGCCGGTCATGGACCTGCAGGCCGGCTACGCCAAACGCGCCGAGAAGCAGCTGCCCAAACAGGGGCAGGCCGCCCCGTGGCGGATGGCGATGTCCTTCCCCGAGGACGCCAAGGCGCTGCGCGGCCCGGTCGCCGACGAGCACCTCGAGTTCGGCAGTACCCGGCCGGCCGTGCTGCCCGGGGAGAGGCGGTCGGCCCATGTCTGAAGCGAACGCCGACCAGTACGCGGCGCTCCCGTCCGGCACGACGATCTGCTTCCGCGACCACGGTGACCCGGCCGACCCCGCGATCCTGCTCATCGCGGGGCTGGGCGAGGACCTCACCTTCTGGCCCGGCTCGTTCGTCGGTGCGCTGGTGGACCGGGGCTTCCGGGTCGTCACGATGGACAACCGCGACGTCGGCCAGTCCACGTTCGCGGCCACCCCGCCGCCCGCCCTGTGGCGCCAACTGCTCGCACGCCCCAGAGGTGACGCCTACTCGCTGGCGGAGATGGCCTCCGACGCCGTCGGCGTCCTCGACCACCTCGGGATCGAGCGGGTCCACCTGGTCGGCCGGTCCATGGGCGGGATGATCGCGCAGACGGTCGCCGCGGCCGCACCGGCCCGGGTCCTGTCCCTGACCTCGATCTTCTCGACCACGGGCGCGAAGAAGGTCGGCCGACCGGCGTGGTCGACGATGCGGCTGCTCGCCGGGCCGCCGTCGCGGACCAGGACCGCGGCGGTACGCGCCCACCTGCGGATCACCGGCCACATCGCCGGAACGGGATACCCCATCGACGACGCGGCCGAAGCCGCCGTCGCGGCGGGCGGCTGGGACCGCGCTGCCGGTGACCTGGCCGCGGGCTCGGCCCGGCAGATCCAGGCGATCCAGGCATCCGGGGACCGGACCGCCGAGCTGAGCTGGATCACCGCCCCCACCCTGGTGCTCAACGGCGACCGGGATCTGCTGGTCGCCCCCAGTGGCGGTGCCGCGACGGTGAAGGCGATCCGCTCCGCGCAGCACGTCGTCATCCCCGGTATGGGGCACCACATTCCCGAGGCCCTGGTCAAGCCCATCACCCAATACATCTCCGAACACGCCAAGCGCGTGACCGCAGGGGGAAACCATGTCCGGCTCTCCTGAGCGGAAAGCGAGCGCAGTCTCATGAAGATCGACAACGTCGAGTACAGCACCTTCAGCGGCTGGATCGACCCGCCCGCGGACGTCCTCCCCAGCCTCGACGGCGACGTCACATGCGAGGTCGCGGTCATCGGCGGAGGCATGGGCGGCATGGCGACCGCGCTGCGGCTCGCCGAACGCGGCCAGGACGTGGTGCTGCTGGAGGCCGAGTTCTGCGGCTACGGTTCCAGTTCGCGCAACGGGGGCCAGATCGCGAGCGTCCCGGGCGGGGACCTCCGTCTGCTGAGTCTCTTCTATCCCAGGAAAGTGCCCGGCATGGTCCGGCTGGCCGAGAATTCCGCCGGCTTCGTGGAAGACCTCATCAAGACCCTCGACATCGACTGCGACTACGAGCCCAACGGTCTGGCGTTCGCCGCGGTGGGACACGGGCAGATGCTTCGAACGCGGACCTTGGCGGCGATTCTCCGGCGCGCCGGCGGACGCGGTCACGTCGGCACGAGCGAGGAACTCGGCATTCCCCGCACCTTCGTCGGCGGCATGCGCGAGGCCGTGGGCGGAATGCTGAACCCGGGCAAGCTGAGCCGGGGAGTACGCCGCGCATTGATCTCGTCGCCTGCCCGGGTCTTCGAACGGACCAAGGTCACCGACGTGCGGCGCCATGGCGGCAAGGTCGTGCTCTCGGCCCCCGGCGGCTCCGTGCGCGCGGACAAGGTGGTGCTCGCGACGAACGCCTACTCGGGAGAGTGGGACATCACCCCCGAACGTCTCTCGGTGCCGATGTGGCTCATCGAGATGGAGACCGAGCCGATCGCTCCGGAACGCCTCACCGCATTGGGCTGGAGCAGCCGGTCGGGAGTGATCACCCAGCACCAGGTCATGGAGCACTACCGCCTCACCGCGCGGGGCACCATCGTGTTCGGCGTCCGGCGCGTCGAGCGCGGCATGACCTATCCCCTGCCGGCGAAAGCGCCGGACCGCAAGGTGGTCGAAGAGCTCGCCGGTGCGTTCGCGACCCGTTTCCCCGCCCTCGCCGACGTCGCCGTGGAACGGGCGTGGGGCGGCTGGATCGCGATCACCTCGTCGTGGCTGTCGATCGCCGGCCGGATCGAGGACGACATCTACTACTCGATCGCGTGCAACGGGCACGGACTGGCCCAGGCGCCGTACGTCGGGTCGCTCATCGCCGACCTGATCGTGGAGGGGGCGCGGCACGAGGACCTCGACGGCATTTGGGCGGAGAAGCCGAAGTTCCCTCCCTTCACGATGGTCGGCCCGCGCGGCCTGCGCATGGTGTGGGCACTCGACCGCTTCACCGATCTGATCAACGGAAGCCGGCGCCGCGCTCTTCGAGCCGCCGCTCGGGCGCGCTGAATCACGCAGTACCTCTCGCAGCACGCGAACCGCGTGGGCAAAGGAGAAAAGCATGTCGAGTTCTCGTAAGGCAGGCTCCCCAGCGTCAGTCGACGTCGTGGTCGTCGGCGCCGGATTCGCCGGCCTGAGCGCCGCGGAGCGGCTCGTGAGCATGGGCCGGTCCGTCCTCGTCCTGGAAGGCCGTGACCGCGTCGGCGGCCGATCGCTCTCCGGCGAGGTCGCCGGGGTACCGGTCGATCTCGGCGCGACCTGGGTTTCCCGGCGGCACACTGCGATCCGCGACCTCGCGAGCCGGACGGGGTGCACCACGACCGGCCAGTTCAGCCAGGGGCGCAACGTCCTGTGGATGGCCGGCCGTCGCCGCACCTATCAGAGCACCATTCCCAAGGTCTCGCCGGCGGCATTGGTCGACATGGCCCGCGTGCAGCTGGCGCTGAACAAGCTGGTCGCGAGCATCGACGTCGAAGCCGCCTGGAACTCTCCCGAGGCCGGTCGGTTCGACGTGATCTCGTTCGGCGAATGGCTCGACCGGAAGAACGCGCTGCCTGCCACCCGTGCCTTGATGACCATCGTCAGCAAGGTGCAGTGGGGCTGCAGTCCGGGGGACGTCTCGCTGCTGCACGCGTTGCGCTACATCCGCGCGGCAGGCGGGGTCGACCACATGCTCGACGTGGAGGGTGGCCAGCAACAGGAACGGTACGCCGAAACGACCCAAGAGATCGCGAAGCGGCTCGCTGAACAACTCGGCGACCGCGTCGTCCTCGGCACACCGGTCCGCCGGATTTCCCAAAACGACAACGGCGTCACGGTCCGCACCGATTCGGAAGAAATCAAGGCGAAGTACGCGATCGTCACGGTCGCGACGGCGCACCGCGCCGGGATCGGCTTCGACCCGGCCCTGCCCGAGCAGGCCGAAGGGCTCGTCAACACCTGGCCCATGGGCGTGCTGAGCAAGGCGTTCGTCGCCTACGACAAGCCCTTCTGGCGGGCCGACGGACTCTCGGGCGAGGCACTGACCGACACCGGGGCCGTGTTCATCACCTTCGACGTGTCACCTGATGCCGACGGGCCAGGCGTCCTGATGGCGTTCTGCGACCCTCGCGTATTCGACGGCTTCGACCTCGAGTCGAGGCGCAGCAGGGTCATCCAGCAGCTCGTCCAGCTCTACGGCACACGAGCGAGCGTGCCCATCGACTACCTGGACCATTGCTGGGGCGCGGAACCTTTCGCCCCGGGCGGCCCGAATCCGGCCGTCCCCCCTTACGCGACCACGAGCTACGGCCCCGCTCTCACCGAGCCGCACGGGCGCGTCCACTGGGCAGGCACCGAAACCGCGGGCGAGTGGGCGGGCACCATGAACGGCGCCGTCCTGACCGGTCAGCGCACCGCCGAGCGCGTCGCGGCCGCGGTGGCCCGCGAACCCCAGGAGGTGGTGGCGCGATGAAGGAAGCACTCTTCCTCCTCGCCGATGTGTGGATGATCTTCGCCGGCTACTTCTTCGGCTGGAAATTCATCCGTCGCTACGGCAATTACCTGCTCGGCCTCGAATGGATGGTCGTCGCGACCTCGGGCAGCAACTTCCTGCTCTGGTCGTTGCTCGGAGCCAGCCCGGACAGCCTCCTGTACGACGTGGCGTACTTCTTCGACGCCTTCTCCCGCTCGGTCGGCATCACGCTCATCCTCGTGATGGGCCTGATGAAGGCCACCCATCGCTACAAGCCGTCTCGCACCGTCGACGTCGGCGTGTTCGCCTTCGCCACCGCGGCCGGGCTGTTTCTCCGCCAGTTCCACGGCGAAGACCCGCGCGTCGACGCTGCCGCGTTCGCCGTCTCCACGTTCTACGTCGTGGTCAACCTCGTCACAGCAGCCTTCCTAGCGTACTTCGCCAAGCGGCTCTGGGACATCGGCGCGAAATGGCAGGCGGTCTGGACCGGGCTGGTGACCGCGGCCGCCACCACCATCGCGATCACCTACGACTTCTTCCCCTTCCCGTTCGACGACGCGAACCGCACGATCTTCTACACCGCCGCGCTGGCGACCTGGGGAACCCAGGGATTCGTCTACTTCTTCGCCTATCGCGCGCTGCACAACCACAACGTGGCCTCGGCCGCGAAGACGACACAGGAAGCGGGTGCGTCGTCATGAACGCGAACACGCAGCGGTACGCCGTGGTCGATCCGGTCACCAACGAGCTGGTGCGGGCGTACCCGACCGCTACCGACGCGACCATGAACCTGGCGCTCGACTCGGCTGCGAAAGCCTACCGGGAATGGTCGCACCAGACCGTGGCTCAGCGCGCCGGTCTACTGCGCGCCGTCGCCGCCTTGCACACCGCGCGCAGCGGCGAACTCGCCCGTATCGCCCACCGGGAGATGGGCAAGCCACTGGACGAAGCCGTCGCCGAGATCGAATTCAGCGCGTCGATCTATTCTTTCCCTGACCGAACCCCATGGGCGCGTCCACTGGGCCGGGGTCGAAACCGCAGGCGAGTGGGCCGGCACCATGAACAGCGCAGTACTGACAGGTCAGCACGCCGCCGACCGAATCGCCAAGCAACTCGGCGTCACAGAAGACACCTCGGTCTAGCTCTCGCCGCCTCGTCCGAGAGCAGGGCAGACCGCCACCGCGACCACGCCCTGACAGGTGTCCCATCCTCACGGCACCAACCGGCTCTGCCCTGCTCTCAGACACATCACTGCCCACGCCGACGCCAGGCCACAGCGCCCTGCTTAGGTCACACCCCCAAACCGGCAAAGGTCCAGCGACATCGAACTCATGAGCGACACCCTTGCAAGTAACGCAACTTCGAATATGTACACCCTGCCAGTACGGTGCACCAACGACTGTGGCGCGTGTGATCTCGGTTGGGAGCAACTGTTTGCCTTATTTCTCGGTGATGGTCAAGGATGGCTGAGACGATCACGCCTTGTGTACGACGGCTCCGTCGTGGTGGCCGAGTATTCGTCGGCGTCCCGGTCGATCCGCCGATAAGCGTCTGCGGACCGCGGCGGCGGACCGAGCGCGGCGTCCGACACTCGTCCATGGTGGTGATTCAGTCGGTGACGCCGTCTGCTGGAAACTCGTGGTGGTGTTCAACGAGCCAAGCCGCGACCTGGTGTCACGCGCCCGGCTCGCGCCCAACTCGAACCCGCCGGGCCGTAAGACCACCACGCCGGGGAAACACGGTCCAGTGGGCCAACACGGCGGGCTACGTGTCGAACACGGACATCGGGAACAGCGCCGCCTAGCGGACTGTGACGTGAAATAGCCGGGCCGCTCGTTCCCCGTCGCTATATTCGGTGATTCGCCGTCGCCGGAAACTGGGGGAACCAATGCTGAATCGCCAGAGAAGGTCGCGGCACGCGTTCAAAACAGTGCTTGACGGCGGAATCGACGGAATCGACCGCCACCTTTCGATGGCCGCAGATGAAGTACGAGATCTGCTACTGGCATGCGCGCAGCACACGCTATCGTCACTGCGCCCCCTGCGGATCTGTAATATCCGCATCATCGGTTCTCTCGATCTCTCTCACCTTCGACTGGCCCGCGACCTGGATCTGTCGGGGTGCACGATCTCCGGCGGGCTGATACTCACGGGCACGACCGTCGGTTCGGTCGAGCTGTCCGGCACCGAGATGGACTCCTTCCTCGCCGCCGGCGCGCGGATAGGCGGCGACCTCGTACTGCACCAGGCCCGGATAGGGCAGGCGAACCAGTACGGGCCGCGGTCCGCCGCGCAGGAATTCCGTCGGCGCACAGGTGACCAGGTGCAGACTCCGATACGGACACCGGACCGGGACGTGGTCGCTCCGGTAAACCTGACGAGCGCCCGGATCGAGGGCGACATCGTCCTCTCGGACGTCACGATCCATACCGGCGAGAAGTGGGCACTCTACGCGCCGCGGTTACAGGCGTCCGGGTCGTTGATCGCCAATCGACTCCGGGCGACCGGGGGAATCAGTCTCTGGGAAGCGAAACTGGCGAACTCCATCGTGTTCGACGGGGCGGAGGTCGGCGAGGTCGACGCGAGCATCGTGACGGTGAACGGCGGCTTCTTCGCCGCATACGGGTTCATCGCGTCCGGTCCGGTGGATCTGCTCGCCATGCAGGCGGGAAACATCGTCACCTTCCACGACGCCGACCTGCGCGGATCGCCGACCTCGGCGAACCTCACCAGGCTCACGACCTCGCGCCTCAGACTGGACACCCGCGCCGCTCCGAGCGGACGCCTCATCCTGCGCGACGCACGGGTCAGCTCTCTGGTCGATGCGGTTGCGGCCTGGCCCGCAGACGGCGATCTCGACGTGGAAGGACTGAATTACGACCGGATCGGGGCCACGGAGTCCCTGACGGCCCGCGAGCGGATCGGCTGGCTCACCCGTGATCCAGAGGTGAGCGCGGCCTCGTTCGAACGACTGGCCGCCCACTATCAGAGCGCGGGAGACGAGCGGTCCGCCCGGACGGTCCGGCTGGCAAGGGAACGGCATCTCCTGCGACGCCGTCACCTCGCCGGCCGGGTCTGGGGCTGGATCCAGGACGCGTTGTTCGGGTATGGATTCGTTCCGACAAGGGCGCTCCTGTGGCTCACGGCCATGGTCGGCACCGGGGGATGGTGGTTCTCCGGCCATCCGGTGCGCCCGCTCAAGCAGAACGAGCACCCCACCTGGGATCCGTTCGTCTACGCACTCGATCTCGTAGTGCCGGTCGTCGACCTCGGCCAGGAAAAGGCCTGGGATCCCGTCGGCACCGACAAACTGGTAGCGATGGCGCTGGTAGTCGCGGGCTGGCTGCTGGCCACCGCGGTCGTCGCGGGAGCCAGGCGGCTCCTGACCCGCGCCTGAGAAGCGAGGGCTGCGACGAGGCGCCCTTCCCAATCGTGCATAAGTGTGCGAATGAGCACGCTGCCGGGGATTTCGCCGACCGCGAAATCGTAACGGCGGTGCGTGGCGGTCACTCGGCGCTTCGGTGAACCGGGCCGGCACCTGGTCGAGCGTCACTCCCGAGACCGCCGCCACGAGACCCACCGGATGCTCGCCGTCGGGAGCCCAACTGCTCCCGACGAGGGCGAGCATGTCGCCCCATCCTCCGTCCAGGACGGTAGTCGAGACCGCTCCAGTCTCGCCAACGCGCGGGAAATACAGTGCCATGGCTGCTGACGACCACCGCCGCGCGCCATGCGCACCGGCCAGCGCTGTCAACACTGCCACCGCCCGCCTCGACAGCGCGGCGAGACTGTCCCCTCCGAGCCGAGCGTAGTCCAGGTCGGCCCAACTTCGCGCACAGTGCTCGGCGAAGTCCGGCCTCGGCTCCAGACCCGAATCCCATTCCCGCAGCGCCAGATCGACCACCACCAGCAGCCCCAACCTCCGCGCCGCCGGCTTCACCGTCCGCACCGGACGCCGCCCGCTGGAACCCCGCCCGCACCCAGCGATCAAACGGCTATCTGAAACGTCACAAAAACGGCCCGTTAGCTCGGCGCACTCCAGCGACGACGTCACTCCGCAACAGCAATCAAAACGACTAGTCCCGAACTCTCACACTGATTTTTCTGGAGCAATCCTGGAGCACGACGTCGGTTACAACAGCGCCCAACGACACCGGACCGCATCGAACTGAGCACAACTGCGCCAGCCGACCAGCGGATTCTCGAAACCGCAGGTCAGATGCCTGCCCGGACCTGACTGGCAGTGAGGGGGTCAGGGGTTCGAGTCCCCTTAGCTCCACAATAACGAAACACAGTGACGAAACATCGCCCACCTGGCGAAATGCCGAGGTAGGGCGGCTTTTTCGTTTCGCCAGGGTCTGGGTCTGCGGCAGTGTGCACGCGGGCCTGGGCAGGAGCCCAGCACACATTCCGAACACCACGACCCGGCACGGATCGCGCGGGGATTTCCGTTCCTGGCCTTGGTGATCGCGTTCAGCGTGGCGGCGTTCGCCGTCTACGCCGGGGTGATCAACCTCGTGCCGCTGCTCACCGGACACGGGATCAGCGCGCACCGTGTCGAGGTCCTGCAGGCAGCTGCTCTGGACCTTCGCTGTTGATGGCGGTGCCAGGCGGACGCGGGGCGTGGAGTGTGGTCGATCAGTGACGTCCGAAGTAAACCCGTCGCGAGTCGTGACCGGGATGTGCACCCCTGACGTGATGCGGTCGACCGCTGACGCACATATTCGCGGGACGGTGTGTTGTCCTTCTGTCGCTTGGTCGAGTGGTGCACGCTCGTCCGGGTTGTGATCGGCGGCCTCGGTTTTACCTCCATTCCCGGGTGGAAACCTTTTAGTGAGCGGAAATGTCCGCCTCTGAGGCGGAAGTCGAGACGAAACAGCTCACGGAGGTCATCGCGTGATGAGGATCGGGGAGAGGCGTCGGTTGCGGCGGGATCCGCTGGCCTACGTGGAGGACCTTTGCCAGCGCAGCACGTCGGACGTGATCCGGCTGCCCGGCGGGGGCTGGTGCCTGGGCGAGGCGGACCTGGCGCGGACGCTGCTGCGTGACCAGGAGTTCAACGCGGGCAGGTCAGGGTTTTTCGGTGACCTGCTGCCGACACGGGCGGCGCAGGTCGAGGTTGGGCATGCGGTGCGCGATGTTCTGCGTGCCCGCCTGCCGGACTATCGCACAGCGCTGTCTTCCGAGGTGGCCACGCTGCCGGCGGTCAGCCGGTGGCCCGCGACGGGCAACCGGCTGATGTACCGCTGCCTGGCAGACCTGCTGCTGCATCCCGGCACCCCGGCCGGGCCGCGGCGGTGGGCGGACCGGGCCGCGGCCGTGGGCGTGGTGTTCCGCGCGCCGCGGCCATGGCAGCGGGCACGGGCCGAGGTGCCGCGTGCCCGGCTGCTCGCGGAGCTGACCGAACAGGTGCGGCGCCGCCGACAACACCGCGACGGCGAGCCGCGCGACGTGCTGGACGCTGTCCTGAGCGCCTGCCCGGATCAGGTGGCGGATCGGACGGTGGCCAGGGTGCACCTGACGATGTTCCGGGCCATCGCGGCACCCGTGGCCGCCTCGCTGGCATGGTCGTTGCTACTGGCCTGTCTGCACCACACCACCGGCCCTCGCTGGCCGTGGCCCACCGAGCAGATCGTGCGGGAAGCGCTCAGGTACCGGCCGATACCCTGGATGCTGCGCCGCACCATCCCCTGCCCCACCACCTTCGCCGATACCTCTTTGCGGCCGGGCGACCTGGTCTCGGTCAGCCCTCATTTGCTCCACCACGACCCGCGTCATTGGACCGATCCTGAAGCGTTCCGACCCGGACGCTGGGCGGACTCCGGCGGGCACGGCCACTACATCCCGTTCGGTGCGGGCCCCTTCGCCTGCCCGGGCGCCTCGGTGGCACAGACGCTGGTCACCGAGGCGCTGACAGCCTTGGCCGAAGATGCCCGCCTGACCGTCACCGGAGGCGACCTGCGCGCGGCCATGTCCGAAGGCATCGTTCCACGGCCCTTCACCCTGCACCGTGCGAACGGACGACCGAACAACCACCACGACATCGAGAGGAGGTGAACGACCATGGCCGCGATGATGCGACGCGTCTTCAACACCAAGCCGGAACGCAGGTGGTACTGGTACTGACAGAGCGACCGACTGCTCCAGCCCCGGCCCGATGACCCGGACGGTCCCGCACTCTCCGGTCACCGGGTCGGTGGCGGGGCAGATTGCTGCGGTTCCACCCCTGCCGTGACGGATCGCTTTGCCGAACTCGACCAGGTCGATCCACACGTGAGGATCGGTGTCCCGGATGAACCGCAGCCGCGAGTTTCCCGAGTAAGGAGATGAACCATTGACCAGGCTGTCATCCTGTCCGCACTGGTCAGGCTGTTGTGACAGGATGTCGGCGTGCCGGACTCCGACCTGACCGACCTCGCCCGCGACATCAACTCCCGATGCCGGCTGCGCGGCACGTTCACGCTGCGTTCGGGCCTGATCGCCGAGGAGTACTTCGACAAGTACTTGTTCGAGTCCGACCCCGTCCTGCTGCGGCGCGTCGCCGAGCGAATGGCCACTCTGCTGCCTGGCGATGTGGACGCGCTGGGCGGACTGGAGCTGGGCGGCATCCCGCTGGTCACGACGCTCAGCCAGCTTACCGGCTTGCCCGCACTGTTCATCCGCAAACAGGCCAAGGCCCACGGCACTCGCCGCCTTGCCGAAGGAGGCGACGTGAGCGGGCGACGAGTTGTGCTGGTGGAGGACGTGATCACCACCGGTGGTGCCGTCGTTGCCGCCGCCCAGGCGTTACGTGAGGGTGGAGCTTTGGTCGATATCGTCGTCTGCGCCATCGACCGGACTGACCACGACAGTGGCCTCCTGGCTGAACAGGGCATTGCCGTCGCGGCGGTGCTCACCAAGCACCTCCTGGACACCGTGGACACTCCCTGACCGTCGCTCGTGACGCGAAGGCGAACATGGGATTTCATGATCGTTCACCAGTGAGGCTTTCCTGGACCGCGGTTAGCGCGACGAGTGCCTCGCGGTCGGCTTCGAGGGCGTTGCGTTCGTCATCGGTGAGGGGATACTTGGCGAATTAGTCGTAGGTGCGGTACCCGTCGCCGGGGCGACCTCCGGGGTTGCCCTGACAAGCTTTTGCCCGCGGAGTCGGCAGGTTTGAAAAAACGCCCCTCACGCTCGCCGATTGACCGGCAGTCGTCGTCGCGCCGAGCTGACGTCGGTGTCACGTCCGAAGGGGCGAAGCTTCCCCAGTACCGAGTTTGTCGGCCAGCACGGCCTGGAAATGCGGACAGGTAGCGATGTCGTCGTGTTCGCACTCCAGCGCGCAGTCGATCAAGTCCAGCGACACCCGTGCCTCCGCGATGCGGTGCGCGAGCTTGGCCCTGTGCTGTGTAAGGATCTTGCGTCGCGTCGCAGGATCCGGTGCGGTCGTCATGTCGCGAATGTCGTCGAGGCTGAACCCTGCTTCCTTGGCCCGGAGGATGGCAGCCACACGAAAAAGATCGGCCGGGCTGTAACGACGGCGAGCACCTTCCACGCGGTGCGGTGTCAGTAACCCCACCGATTCCCAATGCCGGAGCACGTGAGTCGCGAGTCCGAAACGTTCGGCCACACCGAAACCGACTCCCTCGTCGCGCTACTCGACCGAGTCGAAAACCTTCCCGAAGCCGCCGCTCTCCGGGCTCGCTCCTATGACCTGCTTGAGCTGCGTCCTGGCGCTCTCGCGGCCGATGTGGGTTGCGGAGCCGGTCGTGCTGTAGCGGAAATGGCCGAACGAGGCGCGAAAGCGGTCGGTGTCGACCTCAGCGAGGACATGATCGACGTGTCCCGGCGCCGCTGGCCGCGACTCGAGTTCCGCGTCGCCAGCGCCAACGAGCTGCCGTTCGCCGACGGCGAAATCGGCGGGTACCGGGCGGACAAGGTGCTGCATGACCTCGACGACCCGGCCACAGCGCTCGGTGAAGCACACCGCGTCCTCAAACCGGGTGGGCGCATCGTGCTTCTCGGCCAGGACTGGGACACCCTCGTCATCGATTCCGACACACCCGCCGTCACCCGGGCCGTCGTGCATGCCCGCGCCGACAGCGTTCCCAGCCCCCGTGCCGCCCGCCAGTACGGCAACCTTCTCCGCGACGCCGGCTTCACTGAAATCAACATCGAGGCCTACACCGGCGTCTTCACCGACGACACGATGTTACCGGCGCTTTCCGGGATCACCGACGCCGCATGCGCTGCTGGTGCCATCAGCCGGGACCAGGCCGACCACTGGGTCGCCGAGCAAACCGAACGCGCCCGCGACGGACGGATGTTCGTCGCGATCCCGCTCTTCGTGGCGTCGGCACAACGCCGACCCGGGATAGCAGTCACCGGATGATTACGCTCCGGGGGTATGTGTCGCGCTCGTCACACAGCCCGGATTCCCTGAAACCTCTTGCGCCACAACAGAGCTGACACGTAGAAATTCGTGACCCCACCAAGATCTTCACGGTCCAGGCGACAGGCTCTCGAGCTGTATGTGAGTAGTAGCATCGTCAATGGACAGGTACCCCCTACGGGTATAAAGTACTGCCGGAACGAACCAGAGGTCAGCTCGAGGAGGAGCCGTGCAACGTCTTCGCTCGCTCGGACCGGCCGACGCGACGGCCAAGTCCGCCGAGCTGCTCGGGGACATCATCGGGCGGCACGGCTCGGTGGGGCCGATGATCTCCGCGATGGCTCACTCACCGGCTTTGCTGCAGGGCTACCTTGACTTCTCGAGGGCCATGAAGCGCGCCAAGCTGCCGCGTGACCTGAGCGAAAAAATCTCGCTGGCCCTGCAAGAGTGGATCGGCTGCGCCCTGTGCCTGCAAGCGCACACGCGAGCCGGCCAGGAAGCCGGTCTCAGCGATACCGATGTCGCACTGGCGCGGCAGGGCACCGCCACCGACCAGCGTGAAGCGGCACTCATCGCCTTCGCCGTGCGGATTCTCGCCGAACCGGCCTCGATCCGCGACGGGGACATCGCCGAGTTGCGCGAACATGGCTGGAGCGATCGGATCATCGCCGACACGGTCGGCCTGGTTTCCCTCAACCTGCTGACCGGTTCGTTCAATCTCGTCGCCGGCTTGGAACCGGAGCCCGACGAGCAGTCCACAAAGGAGACACAGGTCCATGTCAACTGAACACGCCCACCACGGCCACGGTGAGCATCAGCACGAGCAGCACGGCCATGGTGAACACCAGGGGCATGGCGAACACGAGCAGCACCAGCACGGCGGCGGCAAAGTTTCCTGGGGCATGGCGGCGTCGGCTACCCTGCACTGCCTCACCGGCTGCGCCATCGGCGAGGTGCTCGGAATGGTGATCGGAACCGCACTGGGCTGGGGCAACGTCGCCACCATCGTGCTCGCCGTCGCGCTGGCGTTCGTCTTCGGTTACGCACTGACCATGCGGGGCGTGCTACGCGCGGGTGTCGGCTTCAAGCAGGCCCTCAAAGTCGCTCTCGCCGCCGACACCGTCTCGATCATCGTCATGGAGATCATCGACAACACCGTGGTGATGGTGATCCCCGGCGCGATGGACGCCGGGCTGACCAGCTGGCTCTTTTGGGCCGCGCTCGCCCTCGCTCTGGCGGTGGCGTTCGTGCTCACCACCCCGGTGAACAAGTGGTTGATCGGCCGAGGGGCCGGACACGCCGTGGTGCACGCCTACCATCACTGACCAGGAACGATGGAGTCCTTGGCCTTCCCGACGGCTCGCCGACCACCGCACCGTCGTCCTTCCCGACGTACGCGTCGCGAGCAAGGGCCTCGCTAGCCGCCTGTCCGAACGGGAGCGGTATGCCGTGCTCGCGCATGAACGCGCCCATGTCCACGCTCGCCACCACCTGCTGACCGGCTGCGCCGAGGTCATCGGCCGGACGTTGCGGTTCGTTCCGCTCATGCGCACGTTGCCGTCGGCCGTCCGGCTGCTCGTCGAACTCGCCGCCCGGCTGACGGCTGTCGCCGGAGCCTGACCGCGCTGCTCGCACCCGCCTTGTTCAGTGTCGGCCTGATGGCCGCGATAAGGAAAGCATGCCCTCGACGCGGAAGACGTGGGTCGTGATGGCCATGTGCGCTCCCCTGCTCAGACGATGGTGATGGTGCCGGTGTGCATGCCCATGCCGCAGGAATAGTCGATCCGGCCGGGTTGCAGTGCTCCCATCTCGATCTTCGTCTCCCCTTGACCGGCAAGATCTTTTCGACATCGCGGTCCGGGATGTCGAACGACCGGACACAGTCCTGCGCGGTCTGCGCGAACCCGGTTTTCCTCCGGCCAGGGCGGGTATGCGCAGGTAGATCGCCTGGCCTGACCACCGCGAGGAGGAGACATGACGCAGTCCGCGGAGATGCTCGAAACCTATCCGGCCGATCTCGGTCAGATTGATCGAGACAAGCTGGCTCGCTGTATCGACGAGTGCTTCACCTGTGCCCAGACCTGTACCGCCTGCGCGGACGCCTGTCTGAGCGAGGACATGGTGGCGGAGCTGACAAAATGCGTTCGCACCGACCTCGATTGCGCGGACCTTTGCGCCACCACGGGGAACGTACTGTCCCGGCATACCGGTTACGACGCGAACCTGACGAAAGTGTTGCTGGAGGCCTGCGAGCTGGCCTGCAAAGCCTGTGGTGACGAATGCGCACGTCACGCGGAGCAGCACGAGCACTGCCGCATTTGCGCGGAGACCTGCCGGCGTTGCGAGCAGGCTTGCCGTGACCTGCGGTCTTCACTGGGCTGAATACCCGACAGGGCCGATGATCGAGCGCTTCGGCTCGATCAATCGGCCCTGTCGTGATACAGGCGGTCACCGCACTGCCGCCGCGTCCTGCCCCTCCTCCACCGGTGTCTTGGCCGGCTGCCGAAGAGTGACCAGTGCCAGCAGGGCACCGACCACGGCGATCCCCGCGGCGCCGAGGAACGCCGCCGAGAACCCGTCGGTCAGGGCGATCGGGTTTCCGATCGCTCCCGCGCCGAACGAGATGCCGACCGCGGTCATCGCGGCGAGGCCGAGCGCCGAGCCGACCTGGTACGAGGTGTTGACGATGCCGGCCGCGAGACCGCCTTCCTCGGGTCGCGCGCTGGAGATCGCGGTGCCGAGCGACGGGATGAAGGCGAGCGCCTGTCCGAGCGCGGCGACCAGCGACGCGGGCAGCACGTCGACGACGAAGTTCCCCGTCGGGCTGACGAAGGACAGCCATACGAGGCCCGCCGCCAAGGCGACCAGACCGCCGAAGATCATCGTCTTGAACCCGAATCGCGCGATCAGCCGCGGCGCGACCGCCACCATCAGGATCACGATCAGCACGGTCATCGGGAGCAGCGCCGCGCCGCTGGCGAAGGCGCCGTAACCGAGGACCTGCTGCAGGTACAGGTTGAGGAAGTACCACATCGGGATCCACACCGCGCCGAGCAGGAACTGGGCGAGATTCGCGCCGCCGAGGTTCGGCGTGCGGAAGATGCCCAGCCGGACCAGCGGCACCTTCCTGGCCCGCTGAATGCCCACGAACACGGCCAGCAGCGCCACCGCACCGACCAGCGGAATCCACGTCGAGGCCGAGCCCCAACCGGTCTCGGGAGCCCGGACCACCGCGAACACGGCCAGCGCCAGACCCGCCGTCACCGCGACCGCGCCGGCGACGTCCACCGAACCGCGCCGTGCCGGAGCAGACGGCATCAGGCGTGCCGTGGCGACGATCGCGAGCAGCGAGATCGGCACGTACAGCCAGAAGATCCACGGCCAGGACAGCCATTCGGTGATCACTCCGCCCAGGAACACCCCCGCGGTGCCACCGGCGGGAGCCGCAGCCCCGTAGAGCGCCAGCGCCTTGGGCAGTTCCTGCGGACGGTTACCGAACAGCATCATCAGCAGCGTCAAGGCCGACGGTGCGATCAAAGCCGCTCCGCCACCCTGCAGGACCCGGCCGGCCAGCTCGACCCATGCCGTTCCCGCGACCGCGGCGACGACCGACCCGACCAGGGTGATCACCCAGCCGGCGGTGAACATCCGGCGCGCGCCGAACAGATCGGACAGCCGACCGCCGAGCAGCAGCAAGCCACCCAGCGCGACCACGTAGGCGTTGAAGATCCAAGACAGATTTCCCGAAGTGAAGCCGAGATCGCTCTGCATCTTCGGCAGCGCGACCCCGATGATCGACGTGTCCATGATGACCATGAACTGCGCCAAGGCGATCAGCCCCAGACCCCACCACCGGCGGGGGTCCGCACTTGTCTCCGTCATGACGACCTCTCACTTTCCAACTTACCCCTAGGGGGTATTGCCTGCAGTGAACATAGACCGTCCGTGAGCCCGTGCGCAAGTACCCCAGGGGGGTATCGAGGTGAAGGGAGTCACAGCCGATGTGGTGCTCGAAAACAACAGGGCGGACGTGGTCGAAACCACGTCCGCCCTATGAAAGGATTTCCTGCTATTCCTGGATTCCGCTCCGGAACCGGCGGAGCCGCAGGCTGTTGCTGACGACGAACACCGACGAGAAGGCCATCGCCGCTCCCGCGATCATCGGGTTCAGCAGGCCGAGGGCGGCCAGCGGCAGGGCTGCCACGTTGTAGGCGAACGCCCAGAACAGGTTCCCCTTGATGGTGCTCAAAGTCCGCCGCGACAACCGGATCGCGTCGACCGCCGCCCGGAGGTCACCACGCACCAGCGTGAGGTCGCTCGCCTCGATCGCGACGTCGGTGCCGGTGCCCATCGCGAGGCCGAGATCCGCCTGCGCCAAGGCCGCCGCGTCGTTGACGCCGTCACCGATCATGGCGACCACCCGGCCTTCGGATTGCAGCTTGGTGATGACGTCCACTTTGTCCTTCGGCAGGACTTCGGCGATCACCTCATCAATCCCCACCTCCGCAGCGACCGCGCGAGCGGCGTCCTCGTTGTCGCCGGTCAGCAGCACCGGCCGCAACCCGAGCGCCCGCAGTTGCCGGATGGCCTCGGCCGACGTCGGCTTCACCGTGTCGGCGACGACCAGGACCGCGCGGGCTTTCCCGTCCCAGGCCACGGCGACCGCGGTCCGCCCCTGCTGTTCGGCCTCGAGTTTGGCTTTGGCCAGCTCGTCGTCGAGGTGAACGCTCCACTGCTCCAGCAACGCGGTGCGGCCCACCAGTACGGCCTTGCCGTTCACGATTCCTTGCACACCAAGGCCTTCCTCGTTCCGGAAGTCCTCGACCTGAGGCAGCTCTCCCGCGCGGTCGGCCGCACCGGTGGCAATGGCTTTGGCGATCGGGTGTTCCGACGCGTGCTCCAGCGCTCCGGCGAGCAGCAAGGCCTCGATCTCGTCGGTGCCTTCGGCGACGTGGACGTCGATCAGGCTCATCCGGCCGGTGGTGACGGTGCCGGTCTTGTCCAGCACGACGGTGTCGACCTTGCGGGTGGACTCCAGCACTTCCGGGCCCTTGATCAGGATTCCCAGCTGGGCTCCGCGTCCGGTCCCGACCAGCAACGCGGTCGGCGTCGCCAGGCCGAGGGCGCACGGGCAGGCAATGATCAGGACCGCGACCGCGGCGGTGAATGCCGCCGCCGCACCGTTCCCGGCGCCCAGCCAGAAGCCGAGCGTCACCAGGGCGAGGGCGATGACGATCGGGACGAAGATCGCCGACACCCGGTCGGCGAGGCGCTGCACCGCGGCCTTGCCGTTCTGCGCGTCCTCGACCAGCCGTGCCATCTGCGCGAGTTGCGTGTCCGATCCGACGCGGGTGGCGCGGACGACCAGCCGTCCGCCCGCGTTGACCGTGGCGCCGACGACCGTGTCACCGGGCCGGACCTCGACCGGCACGGACTCCCCGGTCAGCATGCTCGCGTCGACCGCGGAGCTGCCTTCGGTGATGACGCCGTCGGTCGCGATCTTCTCCCCTGGCCGGACGACGAATTCGTCCCCCACCTGGAGTTCGTCCACGCTGATCCGGACTTCACGGCCGTCCCGCAGGACGGCGACCTCTTTCGCGCCCAGTTCCAGCAGCGCACGAAGGGCCGCGCCGGAGCGCCGCTTGGAGCGGGCCTCGAAGTAGCGCCCGGCAAGGATGAACGTGGTGACGCCCGCCGCGACCTCAAGGTAGATGTTGCCGTCCCCGGCCATCCGCTGCACGGTGAACTCGAACCCGTGCCGCATCCCCGGAACCCCGGCGGTACCGAAGAACAGGGCGTAAAGCGACCACAGGAACGCGGCCACGACGCCGAGGGAGATCAGCGTGTCCATGGTGGCCGCGCCGTGCCGGAGGTTGGTCCACGCCGCCTTGTGGAACGGCCAGGCACCCCACACCATCACCGGACCGGCGAGCGCCAGTGAAAGCCACTGCCAGTAGGTGAACTGCAACGCGGGCACCATGGCCAGCACGATCACCGGGACGGTGAGCAACGCCGACGTGATCAGGCGTTGCCGCAAGGACTTCGTCGGGTCTTCCGGCTCCGGTGCCGCCTGGTCGCCGGACTCGGCTTTCTTGGGCGCCGGGACCGCCGCGGTGTACCCCGTCTCTTCGACGACCTTGACCAGCTCGTCCGGGGTGAGTCCCACGGGGAAGCTGACCTTGGCCTTCTCGGTGGCGTAGTTGACCGTCGCGGAGACGCCGTCGACCTTGTTCAGCTTCCGCTCGATCCGAGCGGCGCAGGAGGCGCACGTCATGCCACCGATGGACAGCTCGACCTGCTGCAGAGTGTCAGGCTGGATGTCTTGGGTTGGAGAACTCATCCCGCGCCTCCTTCACTGTTGGGCGGATGGGAAAAGAATCGCTGTACTTCGCGGGTGTTCAGCCGTGTCCGCCGTGGCCGTCGTCCGCGGCGGACGTCGGCGCGGCCGGTGCCGGTGTGCCCTCGGTGTCGAGGCTGAACTCGGCGGTGCGCGCCTTGCCCTCGTGCTGGAAGTCGAGGAACAACCGGTACCGGCCGGCGCTGGGAACCTCTACGGCGAACCCGATATCGGGGCCCGCCTTGGTCTTCCCGTCGCCCGGCGTGCCGGACGGGTGGACGTGCAGGTAGCCGAGGTCGGCGGCACGCAGCGCGACCAGGTGTCCGTAGGCGCCGAGGTAGGGCTGCAGGTCCGAGACCGGTTGCCCGTTCCTGGTGACCGTCGCGGTCACCGCGGATCCGGCGCCCGGCTTGAGCACGCCGTCCAATCGGACCTCGTATCCGTCCACTGTGGCCGTCCGGGAGATCGGATACTCGACCGGCTCGTACTGACCCGAGGTCTGGATGTCGGTGCCCAGCGTGGTGGCCACGCCGCCCGTGGGTTTGATGTCGGCGAAAACCCGGTAGGTGCCCGCGGCCGTCAGGCGCAATGGCGTGCTCCACGTGCCGTCCGGGGCCATCTGGGGGTGCAGGTGCTGATAGCCCGACCCGTCCCGTCGTACGACGATGAAATGCAGCCGCTTCTCGTGCTCCACCTCGAACACCGTGATCGGCGCGCCGTCACGGCCGACGATCCTGAACTGGAACGGCTGTGCGTCACCGACGACCACTCTGGTGCGCAAGGGTTCCAGCCGGTAGCCGTTGTCCTCGGCAGCCAGGCCGGGCACCTTGGTGCTCGCCGCTTCGACGGAGCTTCCCTTGTCCGGCCTGGCCATCCGCTCGTGGCCTGCCGCCGCGGCGGGCTCGTCGGACGGCCCGATCGCAGCACCGGCCGTCCAGGCCGCGCCGAAGACAAGGGCCAGTGCGAGCCCGTAGGCGGACATCTTCGTGGCTGTCCTCATGTCACTTCTCCCTGAAAAGCCGGTGCTGGATCGTTCGGATATCGCTCAGCCGACGAGCTGGTAACCGGCCTCGGTGACCGCTTCGCGAACCTTGTCGGCGGGGACCGGCTCATCACTGGTGACGGTGACCTTTCCTGTGGGCAGGTCGACGTCCACCTTCCGCACGCCCGCGATGCCGCTGACCTCTTCGGTCACGGAGCTCACGCAGTGGCCGCAGGTCATTCCCTCAACGGTGTACACGGTCTCAGCCATCGTTCTCTTCCTTCTCTGTGTGTTGTGGTGATTTCAGGACCGGACCAGCCGGGCGATCGCGTCACTGGCTTCGCGGATCTTCTCGTCGGTCTCCGCACCGCCCTCGGTGATCGCATTGCGCACACAGTGCTGCAGGTGCTCGTCGAGCAACGACAGCGAGACGGCCTGCAAAGCCCGGGTCGCCGCCGAGATCTGCGTCAGCACGTCGATGCAGTACTTGTCCTCGTCGACCATGCGCTGCAGCCCGCGAATCTGTCCTTCGATCCGGCGAAGGCGACGCTGGTGCGCTTCCTTGTTGTCCGCGTACCCGTGCATCGTCTTCCTCCTGTGACTCCGGCCCACCGCGCGGCCGGCCCCTTTCGGCCGGGGGAACGGCGTGCTCCCTGCCGTGATTTATACCCATAGGGGGTACTCGTGTCTACCCCCCGGGGGTACCTAGCAGGGTGTCGACCGCCACAGCGCGACAAGTTGACCGCATTACCCCTAGGGGGTAGCAGGTCACTCCCGGCAGTGGCACGCCGCGCACGTGACGCCGCAGCCACGTGGTCGAGCGGACTGCCCAGCCGCCCCGAGGGCGATCAGCACGAAGAGCAATCCGAGTCCGAGGCAGTAGGCCAGCACCAGAACCACATATGCGCGACACGCCGGTTTCAGGTCTCGTCAGCACGACGTTCGCTAACCGAGTTCGGCCAGGGCACTCCAGTTCCGCAACGGGCCTCAAGACTTCCGATACATAAACAGGAATCGAGTAAGCGACATCAGTCTCCGCCCAGCAGAAGACACAGTCGCGCAGGGATATAACATACCTCAGTCCGTTGCAAATGATGACCCAGCTGGCGTAGTCCCGACGCGGCAAATAACCTAATACTCTAGACCGCAGCCAGATCACCCTCCGTTCGGAGGTGGCAAGTCCTGTCTCGTCGCCAGTACGGTTCGGGCACCATGCCCGATCATCAGAGCAACCCACGCAGCGGCATTTACTTTTCGCGACACGTGGCTTTCCTGATTATCGCCAGCCTTCTTTCCCTGTATCTCGCTTCGTGCGTCTGCAACGGTGACGAGCACACCACCACCGCGGTGTCCAGCCCGGCGAGTGTCATCGGTGATTTCACATCACACCCAGTCAGACGTGACGACACGTGTGGACAACTCGTCCACGATCCCGACAGCCTGCACTCGCTAGCCGAGGCTCGTCATACCGCTACCGACCTCCAAGCGCCCCCGATCGCTCTACCTTTCCCGAGTCACGACACGTGGTGCTCGGCCATGGGCTCGGAGTGCAGCCGCGAAACTGGGATCGCTCGTCCTCCACCGCTTTTCGGACGCCTCCTTCTCCTGTCTGTCTGCATCGCACGGAACTGATGACGCTCAGCTCACGCCTCGGCGTGAGGGCCAGCGCCATCTGAATCCTGTACCGCGATCACGCGACAGACCTTGGAGAATGGTCATGACCCCGACAATTTCCCCTGTCCTGCCTGAATTACTGGACGCGGTCGGTGAAACTCCGATCGTCCGCCTGCGCAACCTCACGCTGCCAGGTGAGGCGGAGGTGATCATCAAACTGGAGGGAGCGAATCCCGGCGGCAGCCTCAAGGACCGCCCTGCGGCGCATATCATCCGCCACGCCGAAAACAGCGGCGCCCTTCGTCCCGGGGGAACGATCATCGAATCGTCCTCGGGCAATTTCGGAATCGCCTTGGCGATGTTCGGCGCGTCACGCGGCTACCAGGTCATCGCCGTCGTCGATCCGAAACTCACCACCACCAACCGCGCCTTGCTCGAAGCGTTCGGTGCGGAAATCATCGTCGTGGACGAGCAGGACGATTCCGGCTCGTACCATAAAACCCGGATAGCGCTGGCCAACCAGCTGCATCGGCAAATCCCGAACTCCTTCCGGCCGGATCAATGCTTCAACCCGCTCAACAGTGACGCGCACAGCCGCACCACCGCCGAAGAACTGCTGTCCCAAGCCGGCCCTGAACTGACAGCGATCGTGTGCACCGTCAGTACCGGCGGCCACCTCGGCGGCATCGCCCGAGTGATCGCCCGGCGCGCGCCACAAGTCACGGTGATCGGTGTCGACGTCGACGGCTCGACGGTGTTCGGCGGGCGCGCGCACGCCTATCTGACGCCGGGCGTGGGGTTGAGCTGGACTCCGGTCAACCTCGAAGACCTGTCTGCCGTCGACGAGGTCTACAAGGTCACCGACGAAGACGCCTACCGCGCCTGCCGGACGTTGACCAGCGCCGAAGGCGTGCTCGCCGGGGTCTCCACCGGTGCCGCCCTCACCGTCGCACTGGCGACGGCGATGCGGGGGAACGCCCGGCAGCGGGTGGCGTTGCTGGCGTCTGACCGCGGGGAACGCTACCTGAGCACCGCGTTCAACGACGATTGGCTGCACGAGAACGGAATTTCCACCGATCGCTCGATCAGTGGGCTGCGAACCCGCGCGGCACGGCTCGTGCCCTACTCCCTCCGGCCGGACCAGGAGTGTGCCAACTACCTGCCGGACCTCGGCGAGCAGCTGGGCTCGCCCAGCAAGACGCTGGTCGGCGAGGCGAGCGCGTGATCACGGTGCTGCGTCAACCCGCGTTTCTCCGTTTGTGGCTGAGCTATACCGCATCCGCAGCGGCGACGGGCCTGATGCCGACCGCGCTGATCTTGGCGGTCATCGACCGCCAAGATGGTTTCACCACCCTCGGCCTGGTGCTGGGCGCGCGCACGCTCGGCTTCGTCTTGGGTGCCCTTCCCGCAGGCGTCATCGCCGACCGCTACCCCCGGGCGATGGTGCTGGTCGGCTCCAGCCTGCTGCGTGCGGCAGGGTCGGCGGCGGTCGCCGCTTTCCTCGACCTGCCTGCGGTCGCGTTGTGTGCCGCGGTGTTCCTCGCCGGAGCCGGCGAAGGCGTGTTCCGCAGCGCCTACCAAGCGTTGGTCGGCCAACTGGTGCCCGAAGACCAGCGGCAAGCGGCCAACGCGGCCACCACGCTCAGCATGAGAATTTGTCTGGTCGCCGGCCCGAGTGCGGCGGTGGCGCTCTACGCCGTAGCCGACCGCGGACTCAGCCTGTTCATCTCCGCCGCGTTGTGGCTGGTCTCCGCCGCACTGGCGGGTTTGCTCGCCCGGAACCGGCCGGTGCAGGACAAAACGGAGTCCAGCGGACTCTTCGCTGACTTCGGTGCCGGTATAAAAGAAGCCCGTCGGCACCGGTGGTTCCTGGCCGGGCTGGCCGCGCTGATCGTCTGGCTCGCGCTTGGTGAGGCGTCGAAATACCTTATGCTGCCCGTCGTCGGTCGCGACCGCTTCGGCGGCGACTGGCTCATCGGAGCCTCACTGGGTGCCTACAGCCTCGGCGCGGTCGGCGGCGCGCTGCTCATGAGCCGATGGCGCCCTCGGCGTCCCGGTGTGCCGGCGATGATCATGCTCGGCAGCTACGGACTGGTTCCGCTGTCGCTCGCTTTCGCCCAACACGCCTGGATTGTCATCGCGTGCTGCGCGATAGGCGGCGCGGGCATCGAAATTTTCAACATTCCCTGGTTCACCGCCATTCAGCGAGAGATCCCACCACACCTGCAGGCACGGATCTCATCACTGGACTTCCTGGTCTCCTACGGCATGAGCCCACTCGGCCTGGCCTTCCTGCCCGCGATCATCACCATCGCTGGCAGTCAGGCCGTCCTGGCCATCAGCGGCCTACTGGTGGCCGCCACCGCCGTGCTCGTCCTCCTGGTGCCCGGCATGTCCACCTTCACCGACCCGCGCCATACATCCGCCCAGAAACACAGCGATGCCCTGCTGAAAAACCATCCACGGGAAACTCCGGCGCACAAGTAGGCGCCAGTCCAGAAAGCGTCACTGACACATCCTGTATCCGGCGCGGACTGCTTTCCTGAATTCCCTGTTCAGGAAAGCAGTCCGCAGGGCGCTCGACTGCGGCGTTTCGCGGCCTCTGGCTGGTGGTTCTCAGGATTGCCGGGTGTGGTCGGGGCAGCAATGAGAGGGCGGCCAGCGAAGTTCCGCTACGCCGTCGCGGCGGGCCAGCTCGGTGATGTAAAGCTGGACGTCGACGAGGTCGGTTGGTGCGTTCTCGCGGATGCGGTCGACCGCCGGCGCCACTTCCTCGACCCACCAGGTGCTGGCGAGGCTGTGCGCGTCGACGTCCGCGCGGGTGGCCTCGCCGTCGCGTTGGCGTCGGAATCCCCATGCGAGTGCGGAGTCGGCCAGTCGTGACCAGTCCGCGGGGCGGTCGAGCCACAGGTCGCGGCGGAGAGGCGCGGGCAGCGGGACTTCTTCCAGGAATCGCCGTTCGGCTGCCTTGGCGGGAAGGTCAGCGGCCGACACGCAACTGCACACGTAGGCGACGGAGCAGATCCGTCGAACGTTGGCAGGGATATGGGTCCAGCCTTGAGCCCGGGCCGCGGCCACTCGATGGTGCCCGTCGGACACGAAGTAGAGCTGTCCGAGCCGAACGACCTCGACAGGCGGAGGAGCGTCCCCGGCACGTAACCGCGCGAGGGCCGATTCGTATCGGGCCGTGCGCCTGCGGGGCCTGAACTGGTGATCGAAATCGTCCGAGCGGGACACCGAGCCAAGCACCTGAGGCAGTGGAACCTCATCCGCATACGTGCCCATGGCTCCATCGCCGCCCACCGCCTCCAACGCATCGGCGAAGGGAATCAGACCAGGTCGCGGCCGTCGAATCACTGATTTCCACCGGTTCATATCGCGTGATCTACCCACCCGCGCCGCACTGTAAGCGCGACGGCTGGGAGAACTCGCCTGCGATCCGTTCGTAGAGGCCGGTGAGGCATCCGTCGTTGTCGACGAGCACCACAATGAGAAACAAGATCAGCCGACGATCTTCGATGCTCAGCGTCTTGGTCGTGAAGTGATCGGTCGTCGCGAGCCCGCCGAGAACGGACCTGCCCCTGCGCCGCGCTGGTGATGGGCGCGGTCGGCGCGCGGATAAGCACGCAACCGGTCCGGTTGCCACATTCCCTCTGCGCCCTTTCGTGCGCACACCAACGATCGCGGGGTACTCCCCCTGACAACGCCCCTCAGCTGTTGCCGCGCGCGATTAGTCGGCTCTTTCTTTCGTTCCCAGCACTGCCCCCCATTCGTGTAATGCCTCACCGCAAGGCCGCGCACCCGGCGCGGAGACAGGGAACGTGTTCTGACAGCGAAAACCTGCCAGATGCCGAGCCCTGGGCGGCTCCCTGCACCGGGGCCGCCCAGGTACCCGACTTACTCGGCCACTCACCCACGCCAGAGGGCGGACCGAGAACCAGGACTTCACCACTCGACGCCCCGGCGAGTGATTCCCTGCCGCCGCATAGTTCGCCGTCCGTGGTGGTTATGCCGGACGACCATACTCCATTACGCCTATCCCAGACAGAGCCCGGCAGCTGGTCCGGCAGCTCCGCGCACCGCGCTTTTGTGTCCTCGCTCCCTCATTGAACAGGCACTTTGTCATGTTTCATGATCACGACAAGTGAACAAGTCGAGTAATAGGAGCGGACTAGTCGAGAAAAAGATTTCACTCGCCCTGGGGATGCCTTCGGTGTCCGGATAGAACCCGGACGCCGAAACGGCTCTTCTGACTTGTGTCATGTGGACGGTGTCGTGTTCGATCGAAAGTCACATTGAGCGGTCACCGCGATGAATCCGGTGTTGCACCACACCCAGAGCGTCCGGCCGCTGACCACGCCAGCCGAGAAGGAATCACTACCCATGTCGCCGACCTCCGCGCCGCCCTCGTTCACGGTCAGCTCGCGCCGTGTCTGCCGCGCCGCCGCCCTTCACCAGCTCACGACGGTGATCACGACGATGCTGTTCACCGTCGTCCTGCTTGAGCACGGACTGGACCCAGCGGCCGCGGCGGGGCTCGGCCTCGGCATCCTCGCCGGCGCACCACGTGCATCCAGAACAGGCATCGTTGGGCGAGACGCGATCGAGGTTGTCCCCGTTGCTCGCTCGTGACCGACACGCCCGATCCCGTCGCGGCGATCCGTCGGCTGCATCATCAGCTTCGCGGGTTCGCGGTCAACAGCAACCTGTGGCGGATCCAGCGCGAGCTTCCTGGCATCCCCGATTACATCATCACCTCCGCGTGGGACCCGGATTCCCCCGTTTTACTCGATCCGAAGGTCTACCTCGGCATCGTCCGGGGTTGCTACGGCACGCAACAAGACATCGACCAAGTTCTTCGGCTGTATCAGGAGGCCGAGACCGCTGCCCAGCGCGCCGGTATCCCGTCTCCGCTGCCCGCCGTCGAGCCTTCCGGCCTGCCGCGGTTCGACCGGATCCAGAGCCGAGCCGACTTCACCGCCGTCCTGAAGCAACTGCACGAACGCGCCGGGATGTCGTTGCGGCAGGTCGTACAAGCGACCATGGACTTCGACTCAGGCCACCCCACTCGGAAAAGCACTCTGTCCGATTGGCTGCAGCGCGGTGTGATCCCCCAGCAGGAACCGGAACTGCGGGTACTGCTCGAAGTCCTTCTGTGCTCCATCGTGGAACCGTCCGACGTGGCTCAACCCGTGGAGGAACTCATGCAGGCCTGGGCCCTCGTACGCAGACTGGGTCCCAGCCAGGTCATCATTCGGCCGGCGATCCAGATCGACCAAACCAAACTGCTCACCTGGCTCAGGCGCCGCCATCAGGAGGCCTGCGAACGGGGCGATATCAACCATCACGGACTCGCCGAGGTGATCCAGAAGGTCACAGCCAACGACCGGGATCTCTCCTGATGTGCATCCCGGACACGCATATTTGGCAAAGGTTGCATCCTTTCAGGTGAAGCTTCTCGGACGTAGAGGCTTCCCAGATGCGCGAAACGCTGAGCCGTGCAGTGACTCGAGATCATTTCGGTCGCGATGACCCCTGTCGAGATCGACGTTCGACATTTGCGGGCTCGCAAGCGCTGACTAGCCTGAACTGGCCTTATTCGCCCTCCACGCCAGAACGGACCACCCATGAGCGTCATGACGGATAGGCAAAGGCTGAAACAGAAACCCAGACAAAGTTGATCTTGAATTAGTCAATTCCACCGTTTGCGGCATTCAGGTGGGTTCGTGAAGGCTTTGGACATGACACAACGCGATGCCACCGGCGGTAAGTGGGTGCCCGTGGCTGAGGAGGGTGACATCCCGGATGCCATCCGCAGAGAAGGAGCTTGGGTACCGCGCCCGCTGCCTTCCGAGGTGGTATTGACGACCAGCACCCACCGGGTTCTGGCTGGAGCAGAGCAGGCACTCGGGCGTCTCGACGAGGCGGCCGAGCGATTGCCGGACCGGTCATACCTTGTGCACTACACGATGCTGCGTGAGGCACAGAGCTCCGCCGCGCTAGAGGACGCCAGTGTCTCGTTGAAGGATGTCTTGCTGGCCAAATTGCCGGGTGCGAAGACCGTTGCCGAGCCCGCGGTCGAGGCGATCACCCGTTACCTGGACGCGAGCCAACGTGCCTTCGACAAAGTCCGCGCCGGTGGGGACATCGATCTGCCCTTGCTGGGCGGGATCAGTCGCCAGCTCGGCCCGGTGCCGACACCGTCCGCGGCGGAGGCCCAGTTCTGGCGCGAACGGACAAGCTGGATCAGTGGCCGCGACGGCTCGGCCGTCGTCGCCCACACCCCGCCCGGTCCTCACCTACAGGCAACGGCACAGCAGTGGCAGGAATGGGTGCGCTCGGACCATGACATGCCGCTGGTCGCCAAGGTCGCCATCGGGCACCCGCAACTGGAGTTGATCCACCCGTTCGCCGGAGGCAATGGCTACGTCGCACGGCTGTACGTCAGCTTGGACCTGGTCCGCGCCGGCGTCTTGAGAGACCAGATCCTGCCGCTGTCGCGCTGGCTCGACCGCCACCGGGACGAGTACTACCGGCAGCTGCGCTCCGTCGTCGACACCGGAAGCTTCGAGGACTTCGTGGTGTTCTTCGCCAAAGGTGTGCACGAGCTGTGCGCCGAGCAGATCCATCTCATCAAGCGCATGGAGAAGCTGCGATCGGACCACCTCGAAGCAGTGCCCGGAACAGGCAACGCCCGGCGAGTGGCCGGCGAGCTGATCGGGATGCCGGTGACCAATCACCATTTGATCGCGGAACGATTCGGCATCTCGATCAAGGGCGCGAACGACGTCGCCACCAAACTCGAGCGCGCCGGGCTGCTGACGGTGAAGGACAACGCCAAGTACAACAAGATCTATATCGCCCACGATGTTCTGGAGCTGCTCAGCATTCTCGACCCCATTCCGCCTGCCAGTGACGACACGATCTTCGAGTGATCAGCACACTGACCTCGCCCGCACACACTCTTCTTGCCGTATCGAGGAAATCTGCGATGTCATCACCTGCCCCCTGCCGGCACAGACAGTCCGGCCGACACCGCGCGCGAATGTGCCGCTGGCGCGGAACAGGCATCCACGTGGCCGGTCTCGTGGTCTCCGCCATCACGGTGGCCGTGTTCGCCATCCGCCTTGCTCAAGGGCGTCGGAAGCCCTCACAGGCAACGATCCGCCGTCCGGCGTAGCCAGCAACGACCGCACGTAATCAGCCCCGTCGGCGTCGATGTCCACCAGAAGTGCCAGCGCACCACTGAAAGCCTCCCTGCCGGCGCGAATCTTGTCGCTCCTCCAGTACGCGTGGCCAAGCATGATCAGCAATTCAGCGTGGGTGCTCTCCTCGACCGTGTCGTCCTCAGCGGCGACCCCGACAGCGCGAACCAGGTGCGGAACAGCCGCGGCGGCACGATCGGCATCAAGGAGCACCACGGCCAAGTCACGCTGCGCCACTAGCGCACCACGAGTGTCAGCGACACGATCACAGGTGGCGACGAGATCGGAAAGGACGTCCATGGCCCGGTGCAAACGGCCCCACCGCCGGTAGAAATTCCCCAGCGTCGACAAGGTCGCGCAGACAACATCATGTTTCTTTTGAGCACGGGCGAGGCTGAGCACCCGGACCCAGCGTGCCTCGGCCGCGAGCCAATCACCGGCCAGGTCCGCGCACTCCGCGGCCATTGTCAGCAGTTCGATCAGAGCGGCCGGGTCGCGGAGTTCGATCGCCGCGCGCTCGCCCACGTCGGCGAACTCTTTCGTCCACGCCGGATCAGCCACCCATCCGGCCACTGGCCACCACGCGCGGGCCAGTTTCACCGCGTCCGCTGCCATCCCGTGCTCGAGTTCCCAGCGCATCACTCCCACGACAGACCAGCACACCGACCTCAGCTCAGCCACGTCGACGTCGTCGGGTCGACTAGCCGATGCGTCACCCGTAACGGCGCGACCAGCCCTGATCGCGCTGGTCTCGGCCATAGCTTGGAGATGGTGTCCAATGCGTAACGCGAGGGACTTCCCCTTCACGGATGGAAGTTCCACCAGTTGGCTCCGAGTGCTGACGACCGTGCCTGTCGCGCCCTTGGTTGCCGGTCCTGCCATGGCCACCAGGCGACGTTCGGACAGGCGCTGCAGTTGTGCTTGGAGAGTCGTACCGTGTGCTCCGCTTGCCGCGGCGAGCACAGAGAGAGGTAGCTGAGCCACCCCGCACACGACGAAAGCGCACAACAGTAGGTCGTCGTCAGGATCTCCGCCCGACGACGACCGAATGCCATCGCTCACCAGCCAGCAACCTTCCCCAGCGAGCCCGCACTCGCCGACATGCCGTTGCTTGCCTAGCGCACCCTCCCCGGACACCAGCCCACGGTCCTCAGCCCTCCGCCCTCGAACGACTACCTAACCACTTCAGTGGCAACCGACGCGACCGCTCACGAGGTGAGCTTCGGTAATAATGTGACTCACCCGTTCGGGCAAGGCTTGCTCGCCGGAAAAATTCTTGTCCTCGCGGGCAGATCTCGACGGCGCCATCCTGAGGCACCGCGTTTTCCGAACAGGCCGCCGCACGTCGCGCAGCGTCGTGAACTCAGGCGTCTTGGGCTGCCGGCCGATCAGCAGCGGCTATTCCTCACTGGATGAGGACGTAGTGCCGTCACGCATGCCGGCGGGCAGCCGAGGGAACGGGCCGCGCCGGAGGTAGCGCCACTGCGAGAGAAACACGACGATGGTCAGCACGAGGCTCACTGAGCCCGTGACCAGGAACGCCGTCCAGTCATCGGACAGGAACACTCCCGCGACAATCGCGAAGACCAGGACCGCACCACCGATCAGCACTCCGCGCCAGGTCAGCCGCTTCAGGTCGTGTATCCGCTCGCGCTGCTCGTCATCCAACTCGCCCACGCACCAACTTTCGCACATCAAGACGGGACGAGTCCTGGATCGTTTCCGACGATGTCGTGCCAGGTTGGTCGCTGTTGTCAGAGACAAATGTGAGACGAAGTGGCCTACCGTTCAGCGTTGCCCCCGACCGGCCGTCGTCACCTATCCGGAAGAAGCCTCCCGGCTGATCTCGCACGACCACACCTTCGCCGCGCTGCCACTGATCGATCATCGGTGACGTCGGAGGCCGTCACGCGCCGGTGACGCCCACGCCGGGAGGTTGTGGTCATGCGGATTCCGGAATGAAGTCGAGAAAGGCTGAGAACCGATCTCGGTAGTCGCGCCGACGGGTCGTGAGTGGCATTGAGGGTTAGAACGACCCAAATCACTCACGACCCCCACGCAAACCGCGCCGCAGAAGATCGTCACGACCCGATCGTGTGACTTCCGTCCTGCCTCGCCGACGTGGTCACCGTTGCGATCCCGGTCACGTCGCCGGAGTCAGGTTTGGGGCCGAACCAGTCGAGGCAGACGACCATGGCGTCGTCAGCCGCCAGGCCGCCGTCGCGGCGGTCGTGCAGCTCGGCAAGAACGGCGCCCGGGACGTGCGCGGCGGGCAGATCCGCGGTCGCGACGACGGCCTGGGTCAGGTCGCGGTCACCGTAGAGTTCGCCGTGTGGGCCGGACGTGTTGTAGACACCGTCGCTGACGAACACGTAGCGATCACCGGGCACCGCCCGCAGGCGCTCGACGGTGTACGCCGTGTCCTCGAACGTGCCGAGCGGAAGTTGTTCGTCGAAGCGGACCTGGTCGGCGATGCCGTCACGCAGCCTCCACAGGCGGGGTGATCCGGCGTCGACCGCGGTGATCTCGCCGGTCGCGAGGTCGAATTCCAGCAGAAGGGTCGCGACGTACTCCTGGCCCCGGTATTGGGCGTAGAGGGCCTGGTCGGCGAGTTCGGCCTGGGCGTCCAGCCCGATCCCGGCCCGGCGAGCGTTGCGCAGCGCGTTGACGGCGAGGTTGGTCAGCAGCGCGGCACTGGTGCCCTCGCCCATGCCGTTGACCAGCGTGACCGACAGCCTGTGCGCGGAGGCCGACCAGTCGAAACAGTCGCCGTAGATGGCATAGGCGGGTTCGAGCTGGCCGCCGAGGGCGAACTCGGGCCGGGCACACGCACGGCCGGGCAACAGCTGCCACTGCATCTCGGCGGCGAGGGTCAGTCGCGACGAGCGGCGGGCCTGCACATAAAGGTCGGTGTCACGGTCGGCGACGAAAACCTCGTGCCCGAGCGCCTCCGCGAGCCGGCCGAGTTCGGCCCAGACCGGTGGCTCCGGCTCCTCCGGCAGGGTGACGACCAGAACACCGAAGCCGTCGCCGCGCACGGTGACCGGGAGGTGGGCTCGCACGCCGTGCTCGACAATCTCGAACGTCGCGAGCTGGGCGGTGAAGGCTTCGCCCGCTGTCGTGCCGGAAACCGGCATCGGCTCGGCGGTGAACGGCAACACGGTCACCCGGCGCAGTTCGGAGAGGCCGTAGTCGGCCATCAGCAACTCGACCTCGACGGCGCCGAAGTGCTCCTGCAACGCCGAGCGCAGCCCGTCGAGCAGGGCATGCGGCTGGACGCCGCGCAGGGTACGTTCGACTGCCAAGGATCTGTCCACCGCGTGGCCTCCCGCTCGCCCGGAACCGGTGCCTGACGTGGGCACTCGGGGTACGCCTGCGTCGCTCCGCCGGACCTGTCCAGGACGCGCCGCAGTGAGCTGAGCTGACAGTCCAGCATAAGGATGCGAGAGTGGGTTCTGTGAATCGGTCCACCGAACCGCCCGACCCCGAAACGGTGGCGGCGGCCGTGGCCGAGACGGCTGAGCTGCTCGAGATCATGTTCGAACGGGCTCGCGAGGCGTCACCGCGTCCGCTGTCGACATCCCAGGTACGTGCCGTCGTGGCGCTCGACCACCACGACGGACTGAACCTGCGCGCCCTCGCCGAACTACTCGGTTCGACACCGCCGCTGGTGAGCCGCCTGTGCGACCGGCTGGAGGCCGTCGGGTTCCTGGAGCGGCTGCCCAGCACCCACAGCCGCCGCGAACTCACCTTGCGGCTCAGCGACCGCGGCACGGCCTACCTGCGCGATCTGCGCGCCCGGCGCCGCGAAAGCCTGCAGTCGGTACTGGCGAAACTGACCCCGGAAGCCAGGTCGGCACTCGCCTCCGGCCTGCGGGAATTCCGGGAATCGGCGGCATCGCAGATACCAGGGTGACCAACAGCCCCAGCTGCAGTACAGTCACTGTTGTCTTATGACAACAGTTGCGGTTTGTGCCGCGGCTCCACAACGCTGGAGGTGCAGGTGCAGGTGCAGGGGACCGAGGGTTCCGCTGTGCGGGACCTGCTGTCGCGGATCTTCGACGCGGATCAAGAAGGCCTCGTCGACGACTGGGCCCAGTGGCAGCTCACGGGTTCCCGGTGTGTCATGAGGGGTCCCCATGAGACGTTTTTTGTCCTATGGGGACCCCTCAAGACACACCCCGGCGCGAAACAGCGGGTCACCCCCCCG